>JASFJF010000132.1:0-9409 GCA_050122255.1 Desulfobacterales bacterium | reverse complement strand
ATTCGCGGGACAACACCATCCTGGGCCAAAAGATGAGTGCTCAGAAACGAGTTTTAGTGTTTTTCGACGGGAAACGTCATAGACGCCCCAAACCATCCAATAACCGTAATCATTGGAATCAAGGCCAGCACAAGCAACAGATAAAGAATGCTGGCACCCTGAATGGCGTCCAGGACAGTCGGGTCGGAGATGCGCCAGATGAAGAGAATGATCTGAGTAACCAACAGGGTGAGGGTCAGCGGTATTTTAATTTTAACCGGTCGCATGGGTTGCGCCAGGTAGTTCAGCCACCAGGTGTAAATACCGGTTGCAATGCCAACAGCGGTGAACAAGATCCCGGCGGCCAGAGAATGCAAAGCAGTGATCTCGAATGATTTAATCCCGGTAAACAAATACAGAATATTGAAAACCGATGTTGAAAAGGTAAACACAATGGGAAAATGAACCGTCATCGGATGGGGATGGCGTCTGAGAAATGGCTGCTTTTTCAGAAGCCAGGCCAAGAAACCGGGCATTTCAGGTTCGGCCGAAATTGCTTCTTCTTTCAGCGTTCCCACCTGGGGGTATCTTTCTAATACATCAGGTTCGTGCGGTGCCCCCTGGATGTCTGTTGTCAAATCAGCTCCGGCATGATGACGCTTCATGTGCAGGCCATTTTGCCATAATTTGCTGTTGGAGACATCATAGACCTTGCCGTCATAGGCAATGTAGATGGGACGACCCTCCTTCCCATCGTATTTTTCGAGTTCGGCCCTGTCAAATTCCTGCATTCATATCCTCCTTAAAAATGTCCGATCAGAAAATCAATTTGATAACCACAACAACAAGCATGGCCAGTGGGTAATAACTGGCTTTGTTGAACAGGATCATGGCGTGGGAACTTTGGTCTGTCCGGAATAAAGTAATCGTCGGCAACAGCAGAAAATAAAATCCTACCAGAGCAAATCCGATGATAAATGGAATCCCAAAGTTGAGCGCAGATAATGTCAGCAAAACACCCGACAGGATCAACGTCAGCATGATAGAGCCGAATATAATGATGTTGGCCTGTTCGAGTCCGAATCGAATGGGAATGGTGCGGGCCCCGAAACGAACATCCTCCTGTAAATCAATCCAATCATTGGGCACATTCTGTCCACCGATTTCCCAGAAAAATAACAGCAAAAATAAAACGACCAGGTAGGAAACGGACGGGTTCGGATCGACGGCAAATACAGCTGCTATCGGACCGGCTGCTTTGACGACACCGCTGACAATTGTACGGGAGGGACTAACATTCCACATGCAACAGTAGATGATTTCTAGTATGCAACCACCAACAAATATCAAGACACATATCGGGTTTAACAGGTAGGCACCCGCTAAAGCTAAAAGCCCCCAGGCGACTGACCAGACCAGTCCTTCTTTAAAGCTCAGCAGGCCGCGGGCCATGGGATGACGAACAAGCATGGCATCGAGATCCTGGCAATCATCGACCCCTCTTAGATTCCCCTGTTGAAGTTTCTTTTTATCCGAGCGGTAGCCGACAACATCGTTAAGGGCATAAACGGCTGTGTAGCCGGCAAAGACGGTTATCAGCCCCAACATAATTATTTTGAGCGAAGGAAAATCCCCCAGCCATAGCAACGACGCCAGTGCAGCGGTAGACATATCCAACAGGCCATGGGGAGTTCTGGAGAGCGCCCAAAAAAGTTTTAGACGGTCTAAGCCCGTAAATTCATACTGGCACGACGTTTCGGCCATTTATATCAGCCTCAAAAAAAACTTTTTAGTTGCCACATAGAGCACTGTGAACAATGAGGGCCAATACGACATCGCATTTATACTTTTAAAAAATATCTCTGTGTCCTGTGAGCTCTGTGGTGAAACATTCCCTTGGCAGTTATTCTTTCAGCTTGCAGTCCTCATCCCATTCCGGACAGGCTGTTTTTCTATCGGCGGTATATTTTTGCATGCACTCGCCGCATTCCATGTCGAAATTGGCAACATCTCCATATTTTTTTTTAATTTCTTCGGGGGTGAGCGTTGTCAGCTCGGTGCAACCGCATTGGGGACAGGCTGTTTTAACTTTGTAATATTTTCTGGCCATGCATCGCTCTCCTTTTCCTTGAAATAGCAGAAGCTATTCATCGGTTATGTAAAAAAATATAACACAAAATTTGCAGACTACTTAAACTGATCCTGCAGCCACCGGTCAAATTCTTTTTCACCGAGTATGTTTTCGTCCAGCACAACCTGCCGGATGGTTTTGCCGGTCTCATGAGCTTTTTTGGAAACAGCCGCGGCCTGATCATATCCGATCTCGGGAACCAGCCCGGTCGCCAGCGCCAGGCTTTTTTCGATATAGCCCGCGCACGCTTCTTTGTTGGCTTGAATGCCGTCAATGCATTTTTGGGCCAACACGTCTGCCGCGGCTGTCAACAATTCAATCGACTGTAACAAATTGTAGGCTATCACCGGCAACATGACATTCAACTCAAAATTGCCGGCCTGCCCGCCCATCATAATCGTGGTATCATTGCCCATGACCTGGGCAGCCACCTGGATAACGGCTTCGGGAATTACCGGATTGACCTTACCCGGCATAATGGAGGAGCCCGGCTGTAAGGACGGCAGGTTGATTTCGCCGATGCCGCAGCGCGGACCGGATGCCAGCCATCGCATATCGTTGGCAATTTTAACAAGACTCACCGCAAAGGTTTTCAGGGCACCGCTGGTCTCGACAGCCGCATCCCGGGCAGCCTGGGCCTCGAAATGATTCGCCGCTTCCTGAAACGCTATGCTCGTAAGCGAAGACAATAAGGCAATCACCCGACTGGCAAATTCAGGATGGGCATTGACGCCGGTCCCCACGGCGGTACCGCCCAGGGCCAGCTCGCTAAGCCGCTCTTCGACCGCGGCAATTCTGTCAATTCCCAGTTCAATCTGGCGGGCGTAACCAGAAAATTCCTGTCCGAGCACCATAGGAACCGCATCCTGTAAATGCGTCCGACCAATTTTATGGATTTTGGCAAACTCCCGAGCCTTTTGCACAAGGGCTTTTTGAAGTGTCTGAAGGGCAGGCATGAAATCCTGACGGATGGCTCCCAGGGCAGCGATATGGATCACCGAAGGGATCACATCATTGCTGGATTGGCCCAAATTGACGTGATCATTAGGGTGAACGGGTGATTTGCCGCTTTTCTTACCGCTTAAAATTTCGTTGGCACGGCAGGCAACGACCTCATTCATGTTCATATTGGTGGAAGTGCCGGATCCGGTCTGAAAGACATTGACGACAAACTGGTCATCGAGCTGTCCATCCATCACCTCCTGGGCGGCTTTTTGAATGGCTTCGGCCAGTCTGGCATCTAATAATCCCAGATCCGCATTCACCCCGGCGGCACACTTTTTGAGCAAAGCCAATGCATGAATGAATGATGTCGGGATTGTTAAATGGCCAATAGGAAAGTTTTCGACCGCCCGCTGGGTTTGAGGCCCGTAATAGGCGTTTTGCGGAACCCTGACGGTTCCCATGGTGTCTTTTTCTTCCCGATATTTCATGTTTTATAAAGGTTTATCGAGCCGGCATGCGTTCAATATTGGCTTTGAGCTGGGCGATTTCGATCCCGAGGCTAACGCACTGTTGGCCGAGCATGCATTTTTCGGCATCTCCCTCTTCCAAAAAGGTTTTCAGCTCGATTTTTTCTTTTTTTAAATCCACTACCCAGGTGTTGTGGTCATGATCAAATTCAACGTTAACATCAATACCGCATTGACCGATATCCGGGTACAGTTCAATTATTTTTTGACAAAGTTCTTTTTTATCAAGCATGAGTATTCTCCTTTAACACAACCGTTGGTTCGAGAAAATGTTTTTTTGCGTCCGTTTACTAATACGGTTCCACCGGGGATTCAGATAATATAATTCATAATCCGGCGGAATCAAAATAATACCAGCATATCGTTTTATTGACAAATGTGATAAGCCTGAACGCCGATTTGATCTGAAGCTTTTTTGAATCGGCTCGTATCAGGGTAAAAAGAGACAACCGATTAGCGGACCGGCTTTTCCATTCGAATGGCAAACATCAGCAGAGCCGGAATGACAAATACGGTAAAGATTGTCGAAATGGCCAATCCGCCTAAGACGACACTGCCCAGCCCTCTGTAAAACTCAGATCCGGGTCCTGGCACCAGCACAAGTGGCAGCATTCCAAAGATGGATGTGGCGGCGCTCATATAGATGGGCCTCAAACGGGTGCGCGTGGATTCCAAAACCGCTTCTTGATATGCCATTCCGTTTTCACGAATATTGTTCAGCGCCTGGTAGACGATCAGAATGGCGTTGTTAACCACGACACCGACCAAGATGATAAAGCCCAGCATGGTAAGAATATCAAAGGGCTGGGGCGCAACAAGCCAGTTCACAAGCTTGAGTCCCAGGAGCCCTCCGACCGCCGCCAGCGGCAGGGTGAACATAATGATCAGCGGATAAATGAAATTACCGAACAGAGCGGACATGAGCAAATAGGCAATGATGGCTGCCAGGATAAAGTCCCACTGCAGGGTTTGACGGGTCTCGGTTAGTTTGTCGGCTACGCCGCTTTGCTGCACATCGGTTCCCTGCAACATGTTTTGTTCGCTCATCGGCTGGATGACCCGTGCGGTGATCGTTTCCATGGCTTCTTGCAGCGGGATAGAAAACGGGGGCGTCACCTGCAGGGTGATCGTGCGCTGGCGTTCGAGATGGCGGATCTCGGTGATGCCGGCGGTGCGCTCCAGCGTTGCCAGCGACGATATCGGAACGATCCGCCCGCCGGGAATAGCGATCATGGAATGGTAGAGTTCCTCCGGCGTGCCGATGTCTTCTTCAGAAGCTTTCAGTATCAGATCGATTTTTTTCTCGCCTTCTTCCTTAAAATCCCCGATGTCCCTGCCGTCCATCAGCACATCCAGTGCCACGCCAAAATCACGTGCGGTCATGTTAACCGCTTTAAGACGATCCCGCGATGGCGATAGACGTGCTTCAGGAAAAAGCAACTCCAATGACGGCACCGGCCGTATCTGTGATCGAGGGATTTCTTTCATAATGGCGCCATACATAGCCCCTGCCACCTGGACGATGCGATTTAGATCATCTCCGCTGATATTAACTTCGATGGTCCGGCCGCGCCCTAAAGATGTCTGGAAAACACCGGCTTGCGTGCTCACACCGAACATTCCCGGTATCGAGAAGATGGTGCGCTGAAACAATGGCAGCATTTCACCGGCCCGCTGTTCATGTATGCTGGTGGCGCCAAAGAGCATAAGCTGCTCGGCTCCGACATAAAACATGTTCTTGATGCCGGGAAAGCCATTGTGATCTTTACCGAAATAGGGCTCGTTAACGCGATAGATCTGTTCCCCGATGGACTTGCGCTCATCAAACGAAAGCCCCGGTGGCGGAATTAACAGGCTGATGACCAGATTGCGGTTGCCCAGCGGCAAATATTCCGCCTTGGGAAGCATTAACCAGGCACCTAAAATCGAAACCGTGCTGAAAATCAAAACCGTGCCTGCTCGGGTGATCCAGTTATGCGTGGCTCCCTTCACAAGCGCCATTATACTGTCAACCAATCGGGCACCAATATGACTGCCGACCTGTGCGTCCGTCTGGCAAGAATCATGACTTCCGGTTAATTCGAAAAGTCGTCTGGAAAACATCGGGATCACTGAAACGGAAACAAACAGGCTCAGGGAAACGGCAAAAGTGACTGCAATCGCAATATCGCGAAACAGCTGCCCGGCCTCTTGCTCCATAAAAATGACCGGCAAAAAAACAGCAATGGTCGTCAGAGTGGAGGCTAAAATGGCACCCCAGACTTCACGGGCCCCGTCGTATGCTGCCTGGAAGGCAGATTTTCCCATATTGCAATGGCGGTCGATGTTTTCGAGCACAACGATGGCGCTGTCTATCAGCATCCCAACCGCAAATGCGATACCCGCCAGGCTGACCACATTCAGATTACGCCCCATTAGAGACATAAAGATAAAAGTGCCGATGATACTGATGGGGATGGCGGTTGCCACCACAATCGTAGAAATAAAGTTCCTTAAAAAGATCAACAATACGATGATGGCAAGGCTTCCACCGATGAGGATATTTTGACGGACCAGGTTAATGGCGCCTCGAATGTAGGGTCGTTGATCATATACCCACTCGAGCTTGATCTGTTCAGGCGCCAGTTTTTGGGAGTTCAAGCGCTGGACCACTTTTTCCAGGCGATCAGAAAGATCGAGGATGTTGGCCTTTGGTTCTGGTTTGACCCCGATGGCAATTCCCTCCTGGCCCAAATGCAGCATGGCTGTCGTTAATTTTTCATAGCCGAATTCGACTTTTGCCAGATCAGAGACCCGAATCCTTTGCTGACCGGTAGAACGAATGACGATGTTTTCAATGTCGGTGGGTGACCTAAATTCACCGACGGCCCGGATGCGGTAATCCCGCCGGCCGACACCCAGGATGCCGGCGGAAATATTGGTATTTTCTGCCCTGAGAATGTCGATCAATCCGGAGATGGTCAGCCCGAAGGCCGCCAGTTTCTCCGGGTCAACGATGATATGCATTTCTTTTTCGATTCCACCCCCGATGAAAAGATCGGCGACACCGGGCGTCCTTTCCAGAAATTGCCGTATATTATTTTCAAAATAGGTTCGATACTGGTAGGGCGATTTTGGGTTATCACCGGTGGTTTTAAGAACCATCCAGATCACCGGTGAAGTGGCGGCACCTGTAGCGGTAATGATGGGTTTGTCGACATTTTCCGGATAAGAAGGGACTTCGTTGAGTTTGTTCGAAACCCGCAAAAGGGCATCATCCGGATCGGTGCCGATGCTGAACTTGAGGGTGATGCTTCCTCGAGAATTGGATGAGGCGCTTTCCATCTCCACCAGCCCGGGAATGCCTTTTAGAACCTTTTCCTGTTCTTCGATAATTTCCCGTTCGACCTCGTAAGGCGTGGCGCCGGTCCAGGTTGTGGTGACGCTGATTTCAGGTTCGATAACGGTGGGGCTCAGCTGATAGGGCATGCGTTTCAATCCAATGATGCCAAACAAAATGATGAGAATCACAGCGACGATAACGGTGACCGGTTTTTCGATTGAAAATCTAATAGCGCTCATAACTACAATTCGCATTGAGCGATACACGCTCAATAAGGCGTTAAATGTTATCCCCTATTTGACAACTGGATGAAATTTGAAAAGACCTTATCTGATTTGGCTATTAAGAAGAGTTTTCTCATCTATTTTCAGGCAAAGTAGAGACCATTTGACCATTGCGCAATCGCTCGTTGCCTTTGATTACCACCTGCATGCCTTCTTTTAAATCCGTACCCTCAATTCCGGCAACCAATCCTTGATAGCCGATGACGTTTACCGGGACCCTTTGGGCTTTAGAATCTTGAACTGTAAAAACCACGGTCTGGCCGAATACCGCAATAACGGCGTCGCGGGGGACAACCAGCGTCTTGCGGGGCTCTTCGACCGGCAGCTTTACCTTAGCCGACATACCTTCAAAAAGCGCCTGCGTATTCGGGATTCGAATCTTAACCGGAAACGTCCGGGTGGCGACATCTCCGCGGGGGATGATTGCCAAGACCGATCCGGTAAGCTCCTTGCCATTGACGGTCGCTGAAACCGGCATGCCGATTTGTAAAAAGGGAATGAATTTTTCTGAAATATCCGCTACAATATCGACCACGTCATCTCTGGCCAGTACCGCCACCGTCGCACCTTCCGCCAGCCATTCACCTCGATCCACATGGCGCTTGATGATAATCCCATCAAAAGGGGCGCGAATTATTTTCTTCTGCAATTCGATTTCAATGCCTTCAACCTCGGCCTTAAGTGAATCCACGCGCTTTTCAATTCCCTTTACCTCAAACCGGTCTTCGTCATAGGATTGTTGCGAAATTGATTTTGTTTGATACAGCTTTTCCATTCGCTTGAGTTCAATGCGGGCAATTTCCAGGTCGGCTAAAGCTTGCTCATAGGTCGCTGAAGTTGACAGCAGGCGTTGTTTGAGTATATCGGCACCCAGCTTGATGAGAATCTGATTTTGTTTGACGCGTTGCCCATCTTCAAAGCGCACCTCTTCAACCCGTCCGCTAACCTCTGATGCGACGTCGGAGACTTCCTCATAAAACACAGTGCCGATAAATTCCGTCTGAGGCGTAACATCGCCTTTTTCAACTGGTGCAACACGAACGAGGGCCGGAGGTGGGCCTTTCGGCCTGTCCTGTCCCCAGAGCGTTGAAACAAAAAGATTCAATAACACGCCACTTAGAAACAAAAGGCGTAGAATTTGTCTTAATCTGCTGGACATGCCAGTCTCCAATTCACTTTGCCGGATTTTTTTATTCTCATACGTGGTTGTGTTTTCAAATTGGTAGAATAATCCTAAAGTTGCCTGGCTGCATATGCACTAAGATAAGGATATTTGCAGATATGACAAGCAGGCAGGTAACCCCAAAGAAGACTTTGGTTTCAACTGACGAAATAACCATAAGATGTCGTAACGGCTGGCAAATCAATTATGAATTGACAGGCATCGGGCTTTTTCTTATGATCGCCTTGTAAAATGCGGATGCTAACTTTCATTTAAAAAAAGGTAAAATCGACATGGACCCAACTACCGCCTATAATGCCGAATATGTCGAGGCGCAATATAAAATATGGAAGGCGGATCCCACCAGGGTTTCCAAAGACTGGCGCTTTTTTTTTGAAGGATTTGAACTGGCGGCTTCAGGTACGACTGAAGCCGGCAAGGGATTTGACGAGCAACAACTCTTAAAGCAATCCCGGGTGGAATCACTCATATATCGGTACCGCGACCTGGGCCATTTGCTCGCGTGTCTTGACCCGCTGGCAGCCTGCCCCACATCGCACCCTCTGTTGGATCTGCAAGCTTTTAACTTGACGCCGGAGGATCTGGAAAGCAAATTTTTTACTCGCCGCTTCAACGCCTCCGGACATGCCCTCCTAAAAGACATTATACAGGCACTTAAAGAAACCTACTGTCACTCCGTTGGGGTGGAATTCATGCACCTGCAGGATCCTTCAGAACGCCGCTGGCTGCTAAACCGCATGGAACCGAATCGCAATCAACCGCGTCTGGAACCGGCCGCCAAACAGCAAATTTTAAACAGCCTCATCAGGGCAACGCTTTTCGAACACTTTTTGAATAAAAAATACATCGGCGTCACGCGTTTTTCCCTGGAGGGGGGAGAAGCGCTGATAGCGGGCCTGGATTTTTTAGTCCAGCACGTAGCCGCATCCGGTGGAAAAGAAATTATCTTGGGCATGGCGCACCGCGGACGGCTAAATGTGCAGGCCAATATCCTGCATCGGCCCTACGAGGACATTCTTAGTGAGTTTGAAAGCTGTT
>JASFJF010000131.1:0-9500 GCA_050122255.1 Desulfobacterales bacterium | reverse complement strand
ATACTGTAAACTTCTTCGCCACGGGCGCAACCGGCGGACCACACACACAATTTCTCACACGGCGTCTTAATGATACCCGGCAAAATATCCTGTTCCAGGCCAATCCAGAGCTGTCGGTCGCGGAAAAACCGGCTAATGGACACCGTTAGCCGCAACTCGCATTCCTGCCGCACAGTGTCATTTTGCGCAATCAGGTCCAGATAGGCTTGCATACCGGAACAATTTGTTTCCTGCATATGGCGGGATATGCGTTTTTTAACGCCTTTTCTTATCTTGCGATATCCGGACCATGCCAAATTTAGTCTTTCCAGCAGTTGTCGAAATTGATCGTCGTGCATACTGCCAGCTTAAGATAGGCCCGCCGGTTATTCAAGCAAAAAGGGGCTATCCTCCTGGAGCTCTGGAGAATTGAAGGACCGATGAAGCTGCGCAAGGGAGCAGATCAAATGGCATCTGCAGGAACGCCATACTGTGTTGATTTGAGCCTGATTAGACTTGCGGCAAAACAGCAATTCCGATAATAGAATCTACAAATATCCTGCATTTAATTGTTTCCAAACTGACAAAAGATGGTTTCGAAGATATGCAATTCGTCGGAGTGGATGGTTGCAAAAAAGGTTGGTTTGCGGTATCGCTCGGTTCGGGCAGGAACTGGGCAATCGACGTTTATAAAACCATTAACGTTCTATGGGATGCGGTCAAGCCATTGTCGATGATGTTTATCGATATCCCCATTGGGCTGCCGCATTCCAACAGGCGTGCCTGCGATCTGGAAACACGCCAGCTGCTGGGGCGCAGGGGTTCCAGCGTTTTTGGGGTCCCCTGCCGCAGGGCATTGCAGGCCAAAAATTATCACCAAGCCTGCCGCATAAACAAACAGGTTGTAGGGGTTAAGCTTTCCATTCAGGCCTGGCAGATTGCCGCTAAAATAAAAGAAGTCGATACTTGGTTGCAAAATACCCGCAAGGCGCAGTCAATGGTCTGTGAATCGCATCCCGAGCTGTGCTTCTGGGCTCTGGCGGGCAAGCATAGTATGGCTTACCCTAAAAAAACAGTTCAGGGATTTACAGAACGCTACTCGGTATTGAAAAAAATATATCCGCAAAGCGGCGCCATTGTAAAACAGGCCCTGAATGCGTTTCAGCGCAAAGAACTGGCACGTGATGATATTCTGGATGCGCTCGTTTTAGCGGTTTCAGCGCGGTTTTCAGCGGGCAAACCGAAAACCGTACCACTGAAACCAGCGTTGGACAAAAAAGGCCTCGCCATGCAAATTGTTTACCCACCGATATTCGATCCTAAGAATGGAGGCCATTGATGGATCAAGAGGTAAAGATTGCAATTTACAAGGCAGTCGAAATTGAGCCTTTTGCAAAAGCAATGCAGATCAGTCTGTTAGAGTTAGAACTGGGCTATTCCGTCGTCGAAATGCGTTATGACCCGGAAAAAATGAATAACATCTATGCACGCGCCCATGGTGGCGCTGTATTTGCGCTAATCGATGAAGCTTTTGAAACTGCCGGTCAGACCGACGGCACCATCGCAGTGGCCTTGAATGTCAATGTCACCTACGTTTGCAGCCCGCAGCCGGGAGTCATACTGCGCGCAGAGGCAAAAAGGGTCAGCCAGACCAATAAGACCGCCAGCTATGACATCCGCGTCAACGACAGCGAAGGCAATTTGATTGCCACCTGTTCCGCCCTTGCCTACCGCACCGGCAAACCGATTCCGTTTTTGTAGCAAATTCAGCCCGGCAGTTGCCACCAAGATTTAGTTGCTCACAAATTTTTGCATTCGATTTCATAATCGATCCACAAATTGGTTGGGTTCGGATAGATGCCGGCAGTGCATCCTCGCAGGCTGTTTTGATGCTAATGATGAAGTGCCAGCGCTGTTGCAACAGCTGAAAAGTCCTTTGCCATCGATGAATGCACTTGGCGCAAAAAATATCGATCTAGCTCCAACACCTCAGGGTATATAATTTTGACTTACCTGTGAAATTTGATATAATTTTTTTACAGAAAGATACTCGCATCAGGGGTTTTGCTTCATCAGTTAAATATGTGTTGCTGTTTTCTTTTTTACCAACAATTCTCTAAACATACATTTTGTGGGAGGGTGACAAAAGTGACAGCTGATAAAGCATTGGCGGAACATGCAGAAAAAAGAGTGTATGAACGCTATAATTGTGAAGCCCCGATCAAATGGTCCTATTTTAACCAGAACAGATGCTTCGATGCCAGAATTTTAAATTTTAGCAGAAACGGCCTTTATTTCGAAACGCCTTATGAGATAGGACCAAAGGCCACTATTTTCATTCGATTGGAAACTCCTTTTACGAATAATGAGAGTCTAACCGAACACGAGTGTTTCAGAACCGTTTCTATTAGCGAAGTCAGATGGTGTCATGAGGTTTCCAAAGATGATATAAGCTATTATGCGGTTGGTGTCAGACATTCTGACGTGAAGTAGGTGGCGCTTTCATTTTGATGCCGAAAAAACTCCCTGCCATGTACCGCGTGTTTTCTATCCATTGTAAAACCGGATGTACCGCCGACAACACATCCAAGGAGGATCCCCATGCAAGAAAAGAAAGAAAAAGCTGGATTCATTTGCGTTAAGGACACTATCGACGGTGCCTACCCATCGCTGGTATTGGGCATCAATGCAGCCCGTCAGGGCATGGAGAGCAAGATATTTTACTCTTTTATGGGACTTAATCTGGTAATGGAGGGCGGATTCGATCGGGCCAAATTCTTTCCTCCTGGCGTGATGGGAGCCATTCCGGGGATGTCCTCATTGGCTACCGGAATGATGAAACGCAAAATCGAAAAAGCCAACATCCCAAGTCTTGCAGATCTGCAGGAGATGGCCCAGATCGAAGGTGTGGAATTGATCGCCTGCAAAATGACAGTGGAGATGATGGAAATCAATGAAGACAAACTGATCAAGGGTGTCACTGTCTGGACAGCTGAAGAATTTTTAGCCTATTCCAAGCAATGCAAAATCTGTCTGTTCACTTAAAAATAATTTTCGGTGTCTGGTGGGGCGGATCGATTTGACAGCATCATATCTTTAAATGGATTAGAAATTATTCGCTGTCAAGATTTAAGGGTATGGTTAACCGGAACGTAGCCCCCTGCCCTTTTTCGCTTTCCAGGTTGAGCTTGCCCCCAAGGCAACGCGAAATAATATTGGCCCCGGCCAGGCCCAGACCATGTCCTTTACGGGATACGCTTGCACATTCTTTTACTTGGGCATAGCGCTTAAAGACCATTTCATGATGCTCCGGTTCAATGCCAGGTCCATCGTCGCTGACCGCCACCACCAGATCGTTGCCATCTCTTTCAATTTGAACGACAACCCGTTTTTTCCGGTGGTGAAGCGCGTTTTTCATCAAATTACCGACGATCTGGCGAAATTTGATCTCATCCTGAAACATTTCCAGATCGTTTACCCGGGGCGAGATCTCCATAACAATGCCGCAGGTCCTTAGATACCCCAGTGCTTCCGGTTGACTCCTGTATTCGGCATATTTTTCAAAAATTGCGCCCGCATTCGTTTCAAGCGCATCTTCCAGGGCCTGCAGAATGGAATGCGACGGCCGAAAGCGCTCACCCAGAAAGCACCCGGCTTCAGCTCGGCCTATCTCCAGCATGCTGTGAAGCAACCCTCGGGCTTTTTTGGAATTGCGCAACGTGCGCTTTAAGGTATTTTCCTGCCGCTTGGATAGGGGGCCAAATTTATCCTGACGTTCGAGCAGCGTGCGCAGACCGGTCTCGATGATGGCAATAGGGTCTTTGAGTTCATGGATGAGAAATTCGATTTCAATATCTCTGAAAAATTGCTCGGCCTTTCCTATTGAAAACTGCGTGTCATCTTTGTATTCGTTTTGTGTGCTCATGGCCAAAACCTATCACCTGAAATGATTGTCTGGTTTTTGCATTGGAATAAACGTGCTGTTTCAATTCAACGGCGACCTTTCCCCTTTGTGGTTACAGATGCCTGTCTTTTGCTAAATCGTTCAGCAGGGTAAAACTGCACTGTTACCGTTGTTCCACCTCTGTTATGGCAATCTTTGGCGTCAGCAAGCGGCGTGCATTCGACCACATTGCCTGGACATTCATGCCCTTTGGCATCAACCAATTCGCAAGGCAGGGATGTCATTTTTATATTGAAATTATATCTTTCCGAAAATATTTTCATGCGCAGCAAATCAAAGCCTTTTCCGCCCGCTTTGAAATCATAAGGCTTCCGGGTGGAATACTGCATGGTGTCATAGGCAGTAAAATAATTTTCAAAAATCAGGCGCAAATTTTCCTGACTGATGCCGATGCCGTTATCTTTGACTTCAAATTCAGGGCCCAGTTCGCCTTTGCGCACCTTCACCGAAATCTTGCCGCCATCCGGTGTATTTTCAATTGCATTGCGCACCAGACCTTCCACAATTTTACCCAGAACCTCCGGCGGAAGGTAGACGGATGCGGTCTTTGCTGCGTAAGTCCGCAGCCGGCATTTGCGATGCGAAAATTTCGGCCGCAGGGATTTTATTTTGTCCTTTACAAAAGGCCCCAGCTTAATGATTTCCGACTTTACGCTGCGGGGGCCGTAAGTCGCCTCAATGTGCTGACGAATCTTTTGGATAATGTCCTTTTCTCCCAATCCAAGCGAAATCAGTACTTCCAGCTCGTCCACACAGGCGTCCAGCAGGGCGGAGAGCATATAATGGGCTTTATAATCCTTTTGGCGCAGGATGTCTTCCAGTTGATATTGCATCTCAAGCAAGCGCTGTAAATTTCTTTGTGCACGGTCGAAAATCGGCTCCCAGCCATGATCTGTCATTTCTGAAAGCCGTTTTCTTAAAAGATTCAAAGAGGCGGATAAAATCGAAACCGGCGTCTTTAACTCATGCGACAGGTGATGGATCACTCTGTCTTTGGTACGGTTTAAGCTCTTGACATCCTCATATGAGCGCTTGAGTTCTTCATTGATGCTGGCATTTTCAATCGGCAAAGCCACCAGATTAGCGATGGTTGTCAATACGTCGATATGAGCTTGGTTAAATTCGCCCACTTTTTTGTTGACTGCACACAGCACACCGATCATACGACCTTCGAGCATCAACGGCACATCCAGCATGTTGTGGGTGCGATAATTGGCCTGCCGATCAACCTCACGGGCAAAATGCGGACTCTGGTAGGCATCTTCTACAATTTGCGGTTTGCCGGTGCGATAGACCAAGCCCGCAATGCCTTTATCGATCGGGTAGCGAATTTCTTTAAAATTTGTGCCGGTTTCAGATTTATCAAAGACGGCTTCACGAAAGAAAAATTCCTGATTCTCTTCGTCCAGCAAAATCACCATGGCGCCTTCCACACCCAGCAAACCCTGAATTTCCTTGGTTATCAGCATCAGACGCTGATCAAGACCGCGATACTGGTACATGGCACGCGCTATCTGGAATAGTGCCCGATTTAAACGCGCATTGCGCTTTTCCTCAGTTACATCCCGCAGGGTGACAACCTGGCCGGCAGGTTGATTTTGCGCGTCATAGAAAATGGCGCCGTCGACAAGGATATCCAACAACCGCCCGTCTTTGGTCAATCGTTTGGTCTCGAACCCGCGAAGCACCTTATCTTTATGCAGGCGGCGAATACCCTCAAGCGTTTGGTCCTTGAAATTTTCGGGCACAAACGGTATTTTCTTACCTCTCCATTTTTCAAAGCGCCAGCCAAAAACATTTTCAAAGGCCGGATTTAAATAGGACACCGTATTATCCAGATTAAACACAAATACGGGTATAGGCAGAAAACTTAAAAAAGCTCGGTAGCGCTGCTCGGCGCGTCGACTTTGCTGGGAGAGTTCCAACGCACAGGCTTCTGATTCACTCAAAGCACGCTGGGCCATCACTTTATCAGTCACATCCCTGGCGATGCCCCGAAAGCCGACCGGGGTACCATCGTTATCCTTGATCAGATTGGCGGAAATTTCCAGATGACGCCGTTCCCCGTCCTTGCGGATGATTTCCCAGCCGATATCCACCACGCCCTTGCCGGTGCGATAGATCTTGTTAAAAGCCTCAAGGGCAATTTTTGCATTCTTTTCATCCATAAAAGTGCGAAAATTGCGGTTCTTAATTTTGCGGCAGGAAAATCCGAATATGCGACAAAGCGCATCGTTGAAAAATAGGAAATTGCCCTTTAGATCGACTTCGTAGAAACCATCAGCAACATCCTCGATTAGAACACGATAGCGCTCTTTTTCAACCCGTGTCGTTATGACACTCTTTTTTTTAGGTGCAGCCGATGGATTGATGGCCTTGTGCTTTGATGGTTGGGAGGATTTTTTTTTAGGTCTTTGAGGTGCCATAAAACCGCTTTCCATCATCGTGTCAAAAAACCCGCAAGTGCGGCATCAGCGATTCTAAGAAAAAAGCTTGAATGCCGAAACGTTGTTTTTAACAATCTGTATATAACCGTTGGGTCCGTGAAGCGAGGTGAATCTCCTCCAGGTAGCGGTATACTAACTTTTATTTTCAAGAATCCCAAATGCTTCTGCATCTAACAAATTGATGCCGCTGGCTTTCAAGACATCAATAGCCTTGTCATTGTCACTAAAGCGAAAGATCATTATGGCATTTCCCGGGGCAAAGGTAATGAAGGCATACATAAATATGACGGATACTCCTGCCTTCGTCAGCGGCTTCAGCAGGGTTGCCAGACTACCGGGTTTATCTTCGATTTCGGCTGCAACAACTTCATTAACATAAGCTGGTATCTGCATTTCCATCAAGATCTTACGTGCGGTTGTGACATCCGAAACCAGCAGTCTCAACTGACCAAAAGCCCCGGTATCCACCAGATTCAGTGCACGCAGATTAATTCCGGCACTGCCGAGCGCTTCGGTGACCTCGTGCAATCGGCCAGGTGCATTTTCGATGGATACAACAATTTGTTTCAATTTTAAACTCATCCGTGCCTCCCTCATGATTGAAAATCGACATTAACATCAAAACGAGTGTCTATATCTCAGATAGACTACAAGTAAAAACGTACGGCTGTCAACCGATGTATGATTGAATGGGATCATTGTCGTGTGAAGGCGCAAAGATTTTTGATCTTTTTAGCAATGAATGCGATAAAATGATTTTTATCCTTATTCAAAAATTTATCTCGATGTCGGTTTGTTTAATAGCTGCGCTCATGTTTCCAGCGGCCAGAGGTCTTTTTCTTCCAGTACTGACCTCAATGTTTTCAATGCCTGATTGGCGGCCGGAACGCCACCGTAAATAGTGGTCTGGAAAATGACTTCTGCGATCTCCTGGGGTGTGCACCCGACATTTAGTGCTGCATGGATATGAAGCTCTAATTCCTCCAGGCGGGAGAGCACTGTCAGAGCAGCGACTGTTACCAGCTGTCGGGTTTGATGCGGAATCTTTTCACGGGCATACATTTGGCCCGTGATAAAAAGGGACAGGTCTTTGGCCAAATTCCTGTCAAAGCAACGCCAAAGATCAAAGGGCCTTTCACCCTGAACATCTTTAAAGTAAAGCTCAGCTGTTTTTTTTGTCTTTTCGATCAATACGGTGTCCAAGGGTATCTCCTTTCTTTGCATCGAATCCTCGATTTTTTATTTGCTAAATAGATTTCTATTATAACCACAAAAACACAAACACATAAAAGCACGAAATTATTAAAGTCAGGGAAATTTTTCGTGTTTTCGTTTTTCCGTGCTTTCGTGGTAAAGTGTCAAGGTCAAATATCCGTGTCGACAATTGAAATTGCCCAAAGCTAAGGAAATAGTCAAAAACAATCAGCCCCGCCGGTAACAGCGGGGCTGATCTTATTTGCAGCGCAAAGCAAAGTTCGCTGTAATTAGCATTTATACCATAAGGCGCGTTTAGCCCTTTACTTTCTTTACCTCTTCGATTAAGGCCGGAACAACTTCAAACAGATCTCCAACAATTCCAAAATCTGCTTTTGAAAAAATAGGCGCTTCCCCGTCTTTATTGATGGCGACGATATATTTGGAAGTCGACATACCGGCCAGATGCTGGATGGCACCTGAAATACCGCAGGCGACATAAAGCGTCGGAGATACGGTTTTGCCGGTCTGGCCCACCTGATCACTGTGAGGTCGCCAGCCCTCATCAACAGCAGAACGCGATGCACCGACCGCCGCGCCCAGCGCATCAGCCAGAGCTTCGATGGCGGCATAATCACCGCCCGTGCCACGCCCGCCGGAAACAATCACATCAGCTTCCGTCAACTCAACCTTATCACTGGTATCCATTTTCTTTCCAACGATGGCTGTCTTGACCTCACCGATTTGCACGCCCGGTTTCTCAATTGCGCAGTCTTTGGAAACTTCAGTAATATCCATGACATTAGGCCGGATGGCAACGATTTGACGATCACCTTCTATTTCGACATCCGCATTGATTTTCCCGCCGAACATGGGTCGGGTGCAGATTAAATTACCATTTTCGATCTGCACTTTGACACAGTCCATGGCCACGCCGGCATCCAGTTTCGCCGCCAGGCGACCTGCCAGGTCCTTGCCCTGCGCCGACGCGCCCATTATAATAACGGCTGGATCCACAGATTGAATCAACTCAGCCAGTACGTTACAGTAGGCATCGGTCGCATAATCCGCCAGACCC
This sequence comes from Desulfobacterales bacterium, assembly GCA_050122255.1. GTDB lineage: Bacteria > Desulfobacterota > Desulfobacteria > Desulfobacterales > JAHEIW01 > JAHEIW01. The sequence goes on along the minus strand of JASFJF010000131.1, from coordinate 838 downwards.
GCATCATCAGCAGCCAGGATCTTATCCGGTCCGTATTTTTTAAGTTCTTCGACAAGACCGTCAACACCGGATCCCAGCAAGACGGCCGTCAGCTCGGTCCCCAGGCCATCGGCCACCCGTCGCCCTTCGCTCGCAACCTCAAAGCTAACTTTCCGAAGCTCTCCGTCTCTTTGCTCTGTTATCGCAAAAACACCTTGTGCCATTTTATGTCTCCTCTAAATAATTTTGGTTTCTTCGTGCAGGATCTTTACCAGTGATGCTGCTTTGTCAGCTGCTGCTTCGCCCTCAACCATTCTGACCGCCTGTCTTTCAGGGGGCAAGCTCATTGCCTTTATCTTGACTTTGCGATTGGCTGCTCCCACCTGGGCGGCATCGACCCCCAAATCGGCAACGGTTTTAACATCCACCGGTTTTTTCTTGGCCTTCATGATACCGGGCAACGACGCATAACGCGGTTCATTGAGCCCGCGCTGAGTGGTAAACAACGCTGGTAATGAAGCCTCAACGATTATGGTGCCACCTTCAATCGTGCGATCACAGATAATTTTACCATCGGCTAATTCAACTTTGTTGACCATGGACACTTGGGGAATGCCCAACATTTCGGCTACAGCTGATGCAACCTGATAATTGTCTTCATCCACGGCCCGATGTCCGGCAATGATCAATTCATAAGGGATATCTTTTAAAGCTGCAGCCAGCAATTTGGCGGTGGCCAGTGAATCGCTGCCTTCGGCTGCAGGATCATTGATGTGCACCCCCTTGTCAGCTCCCATGGCCAAAGCCGTGCGGATGGCTTCAATTGCTTTGTCGGGCCCAAGGGATAAAATGGTTACCG
>JASFJF010000130.1:0-9501 GCA_050122255.1 Desulfobacterales bacterium | reverse complement strand
TACTTCTTCATCGATTTCTGAAAAGCAGCTTCGGCTTGTTGTGCTTTTTCCTCTGCCTCTCTCGCCTTTTCCTCTGCGAGTCTTTCTTTTTCAGCTGCAATTCTCTCTCTTTCCTCTGCCCTCCTCTCAGCTTCCTCAGCGCGGGCCACTGCTTCATCTGCTTTCCTGACAGCCTCGTCGGCCGCTGCCTTGGCAGCCTCGGCATCCTGAGCTGCCTGATCAGCCTTGGCGCCAATCGCCTTTTCCCGGGCCTGCACCTGCTCGAGGTCACCTTTAGTAGCGCAACCTCCTATCGAAATAACAAGAGCAAGCATTATTGAGATCACTAAAAGACGCTTCTTCATAATATCGTCACCTCCTTTCTGTCAAGTTTACCTAAGCATAATAACAACTGTAAAATTCTGCGTTTATTTACAAATAATACTCAAATGATTATTGACACTTCGCAAAAAATTTACCTCTTTTAAAGTTAAAGTACAACCATTGCCTGATTTTTCAATGCAAGATCGCCTCAGGCCCTGAATAGAGATATTTCAATAAGTTAAGCTGTTGAACCCAGAAACAAAGCAGCAATGGGCTAACCCTTCTTTGTCGGCTCAACCAGTATAGAGTCTATTTCCAGATCGATTTTCAAACGCTTTAGCGCGTCATTAGCCTCGCTCCTGTTTTTAAACGGCCCGGCGAGAACACGATGGCGATCCCTCGATGACACCACCCTTGCAGGAATGGGTGGGCCCTGATGATTAATAATTGCCGCAAGCCTCAGGGCGTCAACTTTGTCACGCAAAGTAGCAGCCAGAACATACCACGCATCCGTTTTGAGTTCTGGTATTTCCGGTTTGCCATACAATTTGCCCGGGTGCCTGAGTTTTATGGTTTCGGGAACATTCTTTTCATTTCCACGGCGGATATCGATCAAAGGAACCGGAAACCCGCGGGCCTCGCCCATGACCTTACCAACCTTATTCCAGTCAAACGCCTGTCCTGACTCTTTTTCAATATTTCTCAATTTTTTATATACCTTCTTCAACTCAGCGGTGCCTGACCCTTTAAAGGGCTTATGCGCTTCTATGTAAATTACGCCATCACGCTGGCCGACAAGATATGGCTGGTTGACAATGCGTACCGATGTCTTTACCGGGGTATCTTCGAAAAGTCTCTTTATGTCTTCCGGATAGAGTCTTATGCAGCCATAGGTTGCCCTGAGGCCGATACTGGCCGGTTTATTTGTACCGTGGACCAAATACCCTGATTTGCTCAAATAGAGAGCATATTCTCCCAAAGGATTTAGAGGCCCCGGCGGTACTTTAGCCGGCAGAGGATCTCCTTTTTTGCGATGATCTCTGGCAATCACAGCGGGCACATACCAGGTCGGCCGGAACTTTTTGCGCGTTATATACATTTTGCCCATGGGGGTGGGCTGCTCTGTGGTACCGATACCGACCGGGTAGGTCGACACGGCCAGAAGTTTACCATCTTCTTTATAATAAAAGAGCCTCATAGCAGCCAAGTTGATCACGATACCTTTTCTACGGGTTTCTGGCAGGATAAAACTCAGCGGCAACAGGATGCGCCTTCTGGCCTCAGGCACCCATATATCCACCCCTGGGTTGGCTGCACTGACTGTATTGATTCCCAGACTGAAATGTCTGGCAATATCCGGCAGCGTATCCCCCCTTCCAAGTCTGATGACCGCCAACCGGCCAATGACGTCATCATCTTTTACAACAGAAAAATCATTTCGTTCGATCTTTTCCTCTGGGTGGATATGAAGCGGCAGCGATTTAACAGCATTCCTCATATCCGCACAGCCATAGAAAGATACGATGGCTATCATTAGAATTACGAGATGAAGCCTGTTGGACAACGGTGACAGGTCAATAACTCGGCACGGGGGTATATAAACTATCTTGATGAATGAAGAAAAATTGAAAACCATCTCTCAGCAAAACCGGATCGTATTGCGCGCACAGTTCAATTCCATCACAATATCAACAACGCGCTATTAAATAATACATACCAAGTATTGCCGATAATTTCAAATTAATGAATGCTATTTTTCGTTATAAGGGTCATACAATAGGGGGCTTGAATCGATCTAAATAATTAATAATACTATAAAAAATTCAATTTAAAAGGCATTTATTCAATACAAACGCGACTACGATTAACAGCCCGTGTAATCGATATAATAGAAAAAGATACAACTTTTGCATGCAACTGTTTTCATGATTTCCGCAATCGAGGCGGCATGATAAATACGCGCCGCAACCCCTCTTTGAGTGAAATGGCCTCCTCCGGACAAAAGCGCGAGCAAACCCCGCAACCAAGGCAGGCACTTTCATCACGCAGCGCTAATCCCTCGGCATCCAAAACAATCGCATCCGTGGGGCACCACTCCACGCAATTACCGCAACCTGTGCAGGATTCTGGATCGACGACAGACAGATGGTAAGTCGAATTGATCAAAGGTAAGGTGCCGCTTCGCCAGAGCTCCAGCGTATCACAGCAATCCTTGCAGCAGTTACAGATGCTCGTTTCCGGCTTTGATTCCCTGGAGCCCGGGTGAAAGGCTTTATGAATCAGACCGGCGTTCTCGGCTTCACCCATGATTTTCAGGGCTTCTTCTTTGCTGACTTTTTTGGCAAATCCCTGGGCTATGGTATGACGTGCGGATTTGCCGAACGTAAAGCAATTCAATGTCGGGGCATCGGTGCTGCAAGAATCACCTAACAGACTGCGCCGTTGACGGCAAAAACAATATCCAACGGCGATGTCATCAAATTTGTTGATAATCTCTTCGACTGTCTGACTGGGAATGACAACTTCTTCGGCAGCCTGCAGCGTCTTGTTAATCGGTATGACCCGAATCGGTCGTCCATCTTCGGTTGTCCGGGCGGGCACGGTTCGGTCTACGGCCGGGGCCGTGTGAAACAAAGATGAAAGCGCATCATAATTGTCTTGAATCTGATCGCGAAGTTCGGTCAGCAGCTTTTCGAACAACCGGGCAAGGTTTCTCTCCTGACGGCTTCCGGTTAGTTCCACCATGAACCTGTATTCCATCACCCCCACCAGCATGAATGGCAAAAGCCTGTAAACCATGATTCCAGCGGAACTGGGCTGATTGAAAATAAGCCCTTTCTTGGCAAGGCTTGTTGCCAGCTGCTTGACTTTTTCCATCGAAAATCCACTTGTTTCCACGAGTTGGTCCATTGTCTGAGAGGGCTTTTCGCGGAATGCGTATATCAGGTCAAGCTCATCTTCATTGTTGCTGACAACCGCCGCAAGGATGGCGATCGCCGTGTCACTCAACTGAAATGGAACCATCCCCTGTTTACAAACAACACCGGCAGCTCTTTTTAACTTTTCCTTCACAGTGATTGGCGTCATGGGTTTACCCCTTTATCTGATGTTTCGTTAGCCGACAAAACAACCCATTGTCATTTTCACCGTATAATGCTTAGGCAACCCTTCAATATTTTGCAGCCTCAGGTAGCCAACGGTCCAGTCCATGGTCAGGCTGCCGCCCATGGCGAAATGGATCAACAGTGTCAGCATCCCGCCATAGCTCATCCCGAAAGCATTGGCCTGGGTGACGGGTATTCCCTTTTTGGTGTTGCGGGAGCTGACGATATTGCCGATCGAGGCCAGATAGGCACCGGCAAGGGCAATCAACAACCCGATCAATCCCCGGGAAGCCGTGAAGGCGGCCAGATCATGCCAGAAAACAATATGGAAACAGGTCATTTCAACTGGCTGTCTTTGCTGCCGCGGCGATTGAAACCTGTGGGCGTGGTCTGTTGTTTTTCAGATGCTGACTGGCAATCAATGCACAGGCGCACGCCCGGAATGGCTTTGCGACGGGCGTCCGGAATAATCTCCTCGCATTCCTCACAGTGGGTTAAACTCTCACCATCAGGCAAGCGACTCCTGGCCAGCTTTACGGCGTCTTTGACACTGGCGTCTATTTGATCCTGCACGCCCCCGTCACGGGTCCAACCAACAGCCATAGTGAGCTCCTATATCAGAATATACGACCTTTCAAATGATCACCATCATGCATATGCGAATCCACCGTATTTCGCAAGAGCCAAAAAAGCTGCTGATGGCATTGGAACCACTCTGCGTGTATATATCCCTTGACAACCCATCAAAAATTCTCTATTTATTTTGAGCATATGCTTATAATATCCTTGTTCTTTATATGACGGTGGCGTACCACTTGAAGGCGGTATGGCCATAAATAAACCGGGAATGGTAATGAAGCACATGAGAATTGCGATTAGCGCTGCTGGCAGGGAATTGGATGCGGATCTGGATCCGCGATTCGGGCGGGCCCGGTATTTTATCATTGCAGATTTAGCATCCAAGGCCTTTGAGGTGGTGGAAAACCGCCAGAACCTCGATCTGCCCCAGGGTGCCGGCATACAGGCGGCCGTGACCGTCGCCGATCAAAAGGTGGATGTCCTGATTACCGGCCACTGCGGGCCCAAAGCCTTTAAGGTCCTGCAAAAGGCAAACATTCAAATCATGACCGGCGCAAGCGGTACGGTGGCGGGTGTCATCGCCCAGTTTAAAGGTGGGAAACTGGAGGCGGCCACCGAAGCCGAGTAAGAAATTATCAGGAATATCAACTTGCCATTCATCTTAAGATTTATCAACCGGCTTTTGTCCCAGTTCATCGATGCGCCGGTTGACGGCATCCAGGGTATCTTTCAGGTAATTGGCCTCATTATGCAACGCCGCAAGTAAGGCAACCCTGTCAACCGCACTTGTGGGGCCGGCAGCTGCCGGAAGCCATCCATATCCACGGCCAAAACCCCGTCGCCATCCTCTGCCGCGACCAAATCCGCCGCGAAATCCCCGGTCATAAGTGTAACCGCCCATGAAGGCGCTGGCGCCTGGAATGGTTGCGGGATTGCAAAGGCCCCCTTTGCCGCCAGTCATGGGACCGGCACCCATGGGACCACTTCTATCAAATCCGGGCATTTGAATCACCTCCTCTGAAATTGTTGTTCATTGAACAGTCAAATGGTAAAGATTGGTTTAAGATCGCCTACCCCGGCCTTTGCCGGTGCCTTGACGGCCGCTCTGCCTGCGACCCTGACCGCCTCTGCGGTAGGATCCCCTGTCGCCCGGGTTTGGCGACCCAGACGTTCGGTCCTGCGGGTGACACCTGCCACGGCCTTTGCCGTTCCGGGCACCCTGGCCCTGCGGGCCGGTTCCATCTCCTTGGGGCATCACATTCACCTCCTCTCTAAAAGGATGATGTTTATTCAGCATTAAAATTCGATGCGCTGCATCGGACGCCGTAAACGCTCATTCACTGCTAGCTGCTGCGTCGCCGACCGCCTCTTCTGCGGTGTCGCCGGCCCATGCCGCGGAATTCATATGTACCGCCCTGAATGCGCAGGGCTTTGCCGGTCACCAGGGCTTCGGCCACGACGCTGCGGGCGCCAGCCAGAATGCGACCGAAAGTATGTCTGGATACCCCCATCATACCGGCGGCCTGTTCCTGATCCAGGTGTTCAAAATCACTCAACCGGATGGCTTCCAGCTCTTCGAGAGTCAACAGCACCTCTCCGGTGATGGCCGTGCCCCGCGGGATGAACGCGGCAATCGCCGGATAACCGGAAACGAATCTGGTTTTTTTGGGACGCGGCATTGCTATAATCTCCCATATTGATCATTTGAGCATAATATAATCAATATAGAACAATAAATCAAGACAAATTGTGCTCAAATGATAAAATTAAGCAGGCTGGAGCGCCACTGGTTTATGTGGCGGCTTCATGTTAAAGACAGGGGTTTGGGATGCGGGTCGATATCGGCTTGTTGATATGAAAATATTCTATACGGTTATGCACAAAGATCAAGTGATGCCGATACAACCAGGGCACGAGGGATACGAAAGGATAAAATTAAATTGATGTGTTTTGCTTTTATAATCTTCGTGTTCTTCGTATTGAGATAATATCAGATTTAGCCCACTGGCGTTTCGCAGATAACCGCGTTGGTTTATTTACCAGCGTTGAGATCATCGGACAGCGGCCCGAGCATACATTCACGGTACTGTTTTTTTTGTGCGTTTTGATCACCCAGAATGGGATGCAGGTCCATATTCGGCGAATACTCGCTGGCGGGCACCTTGCGCCCCAGGGCTTCAGCCATGGCCCGAACGTGGTGGGGTCCCGCCCCGCAGCAGATGCCGATATAGTTAATGCCCATATCGCGGGCCTGTGTGGTGAACTCAGCCATCTCAAAGCGCGTCAGCACAAACGGATCCAGTGCCACGGGAAAAGCATTCTTGCCGTCCGACAGGCGCAGGTCGAAAAAACTCGGGCTGTGATTGTCGGTGCGGTAGGGGACCGGCAGCGCGGCCACGTGCCCGCTGACTTTTTGCCGGATTTCTGCCAACGTCGGCAGCATTGTTCGCGGGCCGCATCCGCAGTTTAATCCCACCACATCGGCGCCGTTGTCTTCGAGGGTTTTACATGCATCCGCCCAGGTGTAGCCATCGCAGCTTTGAGGCGTGGCCGGCGTAAACGTGATAACGGCCGGCAGCCCGGCCTTTTTGACGACCTCCAGCGCAATCATGGCCTCTCCCAGATGACTGAAGGTTTCGGCGACAATAAAGTCCACCCCGCCGGAAATGGCCCACTGCACCTGCTCGCTGAAAATGCTTCTGACCTTTTGTTCGGACATATCGATTTGGCGGGTATCATACTCCCAGGTATTGCAAATGTTTCCTGCTGTCAGGCACCCGTTTGCGTCGGCCACATTTTTAGCCAGCTCGACAGCCCTGACATTTAGAGTCTCGAGTTGATCTTCCAAGCCAACCGATTCCATTTTCGAACGGTGTCCGTAGTAGGTAAAAGCAACCACCACATCCGTACCCATCCTTATAAATTCAAGGTGCAGTTCCCTGACCGCATCGGGAAATTTCAAAACCGCTTCAGGAACAAATGGTCCGGCTTTGAGATAGCCCCTTCTTTCGAGTTCAAACAGATAGCCTTCGGCCACAAGGACAACATTTTTTTCCAGCTTGGTAAGCAGGTTTTCTTTTTTAGAGGTCATGTCTGATTCCTTAGCATTAGTTTCAATCCGGTTGTAAGAAATGCCGGTCTTAATCGATCGGGAAAATGAGAGCAACCCGAAACTGACTACAACTTATTGTATAAATATTCGGCAAGGAGCGCAACCGTGATTTGCAGATGCGTAAATGAATTCATACGCGAGCTTTTAGGGTATAGATGGTAAGGCTGTCTTCTTTTTCGTCAATGCGCAAATTCTTTTAAGATGGTACGGGCAAATTGAAATCTTGTCTAATAGTTGACAATCCTACTGGCCTCCGTTATTAAAATCACGATTATCTTTGCAAACGATCCTTTCTGAATGTTGGACCCACCTAAAAGCGACATGTTATCCTAACGATTGGAGTCGCATGATGGTAAAAAAGCATAGGCACAGCCGACTCTTTTTGAATTGCTGCGGGGTTGCAGTGATTTTGCTTCTGGCCGGCATAGCGCTGATTCAGCCCCGGACTGCGGCGGCTGCCACGGTTTATTTGAATGATGGCAGTGAATTGACTGAAAATTCCCCGCCACCCGCACGCAAAAATCCGGTTTTATTCGTCCATGGCCATGATCCCAGTCCGGATCCGAACAACCCGAATTATCAGAAAAACTGGTGGCATTCGCTGGGCAACCTGCCCTCTTTTAAACAGACGCTGGAATTAGCCGAAAACGGCTGTCTGGGCATCGAGCCTTATTACATTTACTTTCAGGACCAGGGGCGCTCGATTGCACTTGATGCCGCGGATATTGGTGACGCCATTGATAGCATTCTGGCGCGCCATCAGGTGCAAGACCCGAATAACCCGGATCTGAAAGTGGTGATCATTGCTTACAGCAAGGGCACCCTCAGTTCACGCTTGTATATAAAAAACGTTTTAGATAACAATTTCGATATCCCGGTTTCGGCCTTCATTGCCATCGCGCCGCCCAATCACGGACTGAATGTATGGCCCTTGTTGAATGCCAGCCTGGCTGCCAGACAGCTCAACAACGGTTATGGCGGATTGACGTGCTCGTCTTTGGGTGAGGATGCTAAAGATTTCATCGAAGCCCTCAATGGCCACCCCATTGAAGATACCCTTGCCGACAATTTTGATCCCACCATCGAGTATCCGAGCGAGGCGCCCGGCAGCCGGCCACCAGGATCGCCGCCCCAGGACGGCGTTTTGTATGTTACCCTGTATGCCAGCGGCAACAGCGATTTTGTGGGCGGCAGCGCGCCCTCAGATGATTGCCAGGGCAGAGTTCTGGCCAAAAACCTGGCGGCCGATGCCGTCAATATCGATTTTCTGGAAGTACCCGGCAACGGTCCTGTATCCGTTCACCAGAACACCGTCCACTGGCCGCAGACAATCTTTACAGCCCTTTACACAGCCGTCTATCAACAGGTTCCGCCTGACAATGCTATAGTCGGAGTGACGGGCAGCAACCCTCCCCTTATTCCGGCACCGGCCGCACAGCCGCCGGATGCGTCGGTGGTCCTGTTGTTTGACCGATCCGGCAGCATGAACTGGGGACATGATGGGTCCTACAATGTTGCCGAGCCGGCCAGGCGGATAACCCTGGCCAAACAGGCTGCAATCCCCTTTGTGTGGATGCTGAATTATTTCAATCCCTGCGGCGCCAATTTTGCCATCGCCGTTTTCCCACACCAGCCGCAGCAGGCCTGTGAGGGCCAGGTTATTTCCGATCTGGCCCGCGTGCAGGAAAGCACCATCGCCACCGCCATCGAAACCACCATTCCAGGCCTGACGCCCGGCGGCAGTACCCCGTTGCTGGCCGGTATCGACACCGCAGCAAATCTTTTCGCCAATGATGGTCCCAAAGCCCTGATCCTTTTAAGCGACGGATTTCAAAATTGCCCCTCAATGGTGGGAGCGGAAGCAGCGCAGATTGCCCAGCGCGTTCAGGAACTGAATGGGGATGGTATCAACGTGCATGCGATCGGATTTGGCCAACCGGCCGAAGTTCCGCATGATTTGCTCAATGAGATCGGAACCGGGACTGGGGGCGGCTTTTATGATGTGACCGCTGACCCTAATTTTAATCCAGGTGCCTGGGATCCCGGCAATGCCCTGCAAGAAAGATATAAGGCCGCACTGGTCGACACTTTGCAACTGGAGTCTGCAGCAGATCCGATGGCTGTCATCAATAGCGGCGAAACCCATGTCCATGATTTTCAAATCAGCAAGTCTGACCAAAAAGTCATCGTCTATTTAAGCTGGGTTGCTTTTCAGCACAATCGGCTGTTGCTAACGGTCACCTCCTCCGACGGGCATGAAGTGTCGCTTTCAGACCCGCCTGCGGGTGTTCAGCTCATGGGTGGCGATACGTTCAAAATCATTGCTTTTGAAAGCCTTTTTCTGAAACAGCCCGGCAAGGTCGGACCCAACCCCTGGCAAATCAAGATCTCGCTGGTCGATAC
>JASFJF010000129.1:0-9525 GCA_050122255.1 Desulfobacterales bacterium | reverse complement strand
CTTAATAATCATTTTTTCAATTTTTTCACGGTCGCTTTCGGTCATGCCCAGCCGTTCGAGCGAATATATGCTGTTGCTGGTATCCAGCAATCGCAGCACCATGTTTTCCCCATGAATGGAGGGGATGGTTGAAGCGCGGATATTGATATCCTTATTCTTCATTTTTACGGTGAACCGCCCGTCCTGGGGGATTCTGGAAATCGCAATGTCCATGTTGGCCAGGATTTTGAGCCGGGAGATGATCGGCAAGAACATGCCCTTAGGCGGGGCGGGCACTTCGTGTAGTTTACCGTCTACGCGAAAACGCACCTGTACGTATTGCTTCTCCGGACTGATATGGATGTCGCTGCAGCCCTCGCGAACACCCTGCGAGAGAATGGAGTTAACCAGGCGCACGACCGGCGCTTCTTCAGCCATTCCCTGCAAGGAGCTGACTTCGATATCATCCAGGCTGGTTGTTTTCTCGGCGCTCTTGTCAATCTCCATTTCTTCCATGTCTTCGAGAACGCCGCCAATGCCGGAGTAGGTGCCGTAAATGGTCGTCAACAGCTGGTTAAGGTGCTGTTCGGTGCAAATGACGGCCTCAACTTCACAGTTGGTATAGACTTCAATCGTATCCAGAGAATTGATATCCAGCGGATCGGTCATGGCCACCGTCAGCAGAAGTCCGCTTTTATTCAGAGGAGCCGCCTGGCAACGGTGCGCAACTTCAGCTGAAAGCAGCTGCGCCAGTTCCACGTCCACTGTAAACTTGTCCGGCCGGTATTTTTCCAGTTTCAGCTGGCTTGATACCAGATCCACGATCTGCGACTCGCTGACGATGCCCTCGCGCACCAGAAACTGGCCCAGCTTTAATTTGCTTTTTTTCTGGTATGGAAGCGCCTTTTCAAGCTGCTCCTGAGTCAGCAGCCCGCCCTCAACCAGAATTTCGCCTAATTTTTTGCGTGCTTTCAATTTCGTCTCTCTTGTTCAGTGTCTTTAAAATAGAACGGTTCAATCCTATTTTTTATTTCCATTGAGCATCGAAGCGCTATTCTGTCAATGGCCGTCTATACGGGTTTGCGAAAAATACGGTATCCTCATTCCAGCTCGATAACACTTTGCGCTCCGGTGCCAGACCGGCCGGCAAAAGCTTTAACTGCGCAAGGGCCGAATCCGCATCGGCATGATACTCTTTGAGAATAATCGCAAACCGGGTCCCGGACTGGCGATTCCAGTAGGGAACCATGCGTGCCGGTGGTGCGTTTGCCGGATAGGTGCGCAAATAGTCAAAGGCTGTATTCAGATCGTCGGTGTCGTCAAGCAGAATCCACCAGGCGTTTCGGTCCGCGGTCGTCACCGATACCGGAATGGCCGGCATCGAAATGGTCTGATCGACTTCCACCAGGTCCGGGTCGTCTACGACCGGATTGGCCAGGATCAAAGAACGGAAGTATCTGGAATTATAGCTGCCGTAAACCTTCTGGATGATCTGAGACAGGGTATCGTTCTGTTTCAAGGTGATGCTCCCCAAAAGGGGCTCATACGACGTAGAATTTTCATTTGCATCCGTTTGCGCTGCAAGCTGTTGGCGGGCAGTGGTTGCTGCGAGATTTGATGGCGCCGTGCTGGCTTCCATCGAAGCGGCAGCTTCCGCTGGCATCTTGCTCGGGCCAATCGCCGCAATCTGGTTGTCTTTGGCAGCGGTTTGCTGTTCGGCCAGCGCTGCCGGGGCAACTATTTTACGGCCGTTACCGTCGGCAGCATCTGCGGACTCGGAATCAACTTCGCTTTTGCCCGGTTGCAGGCTCTCCTGCCGGCCGGCGGTTTCAGCGGGAGCCGCCCCAAGGCTTTCGGGCGGCGCTGTTCGCTGTTGAACCTGCTGATTTTGGCTCAGCGTCAACCCTCCGGGCCATAGGGCCCGCAGTTTTTCCGGCATCAGGAATGCTAAAATGAGTATCGCTGCCGCAACGGCAACGGCAGCGGTGGCGACGGCACCCCTCCAGCGGCGGGTCTCACCGGGAAAAGCGCGCTTGATGCAGGAACGCACCAGGGAAGCGCTAATCCTTTTACGGTTCTGAACAATCATGGCCAGAATGCAATGATGACACAGATTAATAATCTTGCGGGGATATCCGCCGGTGGCCCTGTATACCTTCAACATGGCTGGGTAGCTGAAAAAATCAATTTTTTTATGCGTGTCTTTCGATTTCTCCAGACGAAATTTGATCATCAAGCGCGTATCGCGGAAATTCAACGGTTTCAAATAGTGATAAAGGTTGATGCGGTCGGCGAAGTTCGCATATTTCTTTATGGTGTTTTCAAATTCTTCCTGCGCAAATATAATGATTTGAAGCAATTTGAATTCGTTGGTTTCGTAATTGAGGAATTCGCGCAGTATTTCCAGACAAAAAGCCGGTATTTTTTGGCCTTCGTCGATAATCAATACTGTGGTTTTATCCTCATTGACGCCGCTATTAAAGAGGTATTGTTTGATCTGTTCTTTAATTTGCCATTCGTTGGCGGCGATCTTGACCTCATTGCCCATCAGCATCTTGCCGACTGTGGTCAGAAATTCGCGCGCATCCGCAAAGTGGGGATCCAAAACCAGGTGGGTGGCAATTTCATCGCGTTGGGCGAAACGCCGGATGAGTTGACGGCAGAGAGTGGTTTTACCGGTTCCAACGTCACCGATGATGACATTTAATCCCCGGCGCAACAGCAATGACAACTCCAGCTTCTGCAAGCACTCCTGGTGCTCGCGGGAATGAAAGAAAAATTCAGGATCCGGAGAGTTTGAAAAAGGCTCCTGCTTTAAGTTTAAAATATTGAAATAATCCATTGCAAATAATGACCTGACGACCGGTGGGCGCCGGAGGGGTTATCAAACAAAACGCAGTGTTGTTTATCCGTTTTTCAACAAGCCTCTAAACCAACTGAATCTTGCATGAAAATTAATGCGAAGTTGAGATTGCATTAAAATACAGCCAGCAAATGCCTTGCATATGAAAGCTTCAGACTCGTGCAAAATTCAGGTACCACCTTTCCGTAAGTTTATTTATCTACAGCGACGGCGTTATAAATTAACCTTCGCAATGATTGGATAGTACGCGTAATGTTTTCAAAGTGCCTATTTGGGTGCTGGGAAAATGGGGTGCCGGACACTTTTGATTTCATCTAGAAAGCACGGGGAAAAAATATGACGTATTCAGTTATCGCCTGCGGCGCTTGAGGCACGATAAACTTAGGCACTCGATTTTTGGTTTTGGCTTTACCTCCTGATGATAGGATCAATATTGATCCCCTTTACAACCGTGTCGGTCTAATTGGCCGCTGGAGCCGGCTCCAGGATGTGCGGTGTGATAAAAATCAACAGATCCTCAAGCCGATCGTCGGTACTTTTGCGCTTAAACAGGTAGCCCAGTCCGGGGATGTCTTCCAGGTACGGAACGCCGGTGTCGGAGCGAGCGGTGGTTTCCTTATTCAAACCGCCAATGACAATTGTCTGACCATCCAGCTGAATGACGTTGGTTTCGGCATTTTTGGTGATAATGGTTGGGTTGCCGAGCACCGTCCTGGAAAAATCGGCTTCATCTTTGTGCACATTGACGTACATTTTTAGGGTTCGATCATCGATGACATGCGGCGTTACCTTCAGGCTCAGCACCGCCTTTTTAAATTCGACGTTGACTTCGCCGTCCTCCACAGTCTGAAAGGGGATGTCCTCGCCGCTTTCAATAAACGCTGTTTGATTGTCCAGGGTGGTAATTGAGGGGCTGGACAGAATGTTGAGCTTGCCTTTGTCCTGCAGGGCTGACAGCTGGGCGGCCAAAAGGACGTCGCCGATATTCTGATATACGAGTCCCAGCGAAAAGGGTTCAAAGCCGCTCAACGCCCGGGCCGGCAAATCCACCACTGTACCGGATAGCGGGTCCACGGCCTGGCCGACTGTACCGCCAAGGGCCTGGTTATTCCGGCCCGTTCCGAATCCAACACTGGCGCCATCTCTTGCGCGCGCCACACCGCCCCACTGGATGCCGAGCTCGCGGGCCACATCCTTGTTGGCTTCAACGATAAAGGCCTCGATCAATACCTGGGGCGTGGGCTTGTCCAGCTGGTCAACGACAGCGACGATGTTTTTCATGTCAGCGCGAATGGCCTGGATAATCAAAGAGTTGGTATGGCTGTCGACCAGAATAGAGCCGATAGGGTTGCCGTCCTTATCGAGTGTCAGGAATTTTTCCAGGTTATCTTTCAAATTATCAGCAGTACCATATCGTACCGGTACGATACGGGTCAACGGCTGCTCGGTCAGCGTCAATTCCCGCTGGCGCGCCTGACGCTTGAGATCTTCTTCCATATCATCAGCGGTCATGATCCGGATGATATCACCCTCCCAGGCATAGCTCAGTCCCTGGGTGCGCAGGATACCTAAAAACACCTGGTCCCAGGGTGCCTGCGAAATGTTGATGTTGATCTTACCGGCAACCGCCTCACTGACAATTATATTTTGGTCCGAAGCACGGGCCAATGCACGCAATACCACCGACACGTCAATGTCGGTCATCTTGAGGCTGATCTTACGCGTGGGCAGCGGCTTTTCTTCAACCTCATCAATTTTAATTTCTCTGGGCGTTACTTTGGGCTTGATGATGGCCGGTTGCGTGCCCTTTGGTTTGGGTTTGCCCGGCGAATATCCTTTGGATGTTTCTGCCTTGGTTTTCCAATCATCAAAGAATGGATCCTGTTTCTCCAGTTTGGGGCTGGCACAGCCGCCGATCAACGAAAAGGAGATAACCACTGCAACGATGATACGCCCTAGCCTGTTTTTTTGTTCGACTCTGTTCATAAGTTCTCACCCTGATGGTTATTCTTCCAGCGGAAAAATAAACTTCCTATTGCTACCGTCTGTAGAAACAATAACAACCTTACTCGGCGTGACACTGCTGACTTTATACTTGCCCTCTTGAAGCGGATCCCCGGGGGCATATTCATAGCCGTTAATGATGGCGAACCGCTTATCTCCCATTTGCATAAAACCCGTGTAAGTGACATTGGGGCGCGGACCCGCTGCCTCGACAACTTGCTTTTGCCGTTTTATTTCTTCCTGGGGCCTGTCGGTTAGTTCGGCTGATATCATCGGGTCCTGCTTCCACTCGGTTTCGGCCCGCGAGATAATATAGTTATCTTCTTTTGATAGCCCGGCCTTGGATGCTTCGGCAACCTTGGTAATAAAGGCGTTTAAATTTTCCAGCTGAACGGCTGTGCTGACGCTGGCCGGCTCGGTGGACGTGCTTTCGCTTTTGCTTTCAAAGAAAAGGGCGTAAATACCATATGCCACGGTGAGCAGCATTAAACCGACAATTATTTTTTCCCGTTGGGTCATATAAGTCAGGTTTCAGGTGTCAGGTTTCAGGTCGCTTTAGGCAGCCTGCCTGTCACAAGCCGGGTTGAAGATTAAATTCTCCAGATGATCTGCTGCTTTCAATCCGAAATCCGCAATCCAAAATGGATCATTCCTGTGCCAGCCAAAGCTTAATTTCAAGTTCCCTGGATTTTTTGAGCGGACGTATATTAATTTCTTCGATATGCTCCAGGGATGGAATCGAGCCCAGGTCAACTAAAAATTCACGAAATTTATAAAAATTGCCGTTGAGTCGAAGCTTCATCGACAGATAACTGGTATCTTGTACCATCGAGCTGACGTCGGTTTTAATGTCTTCAATTTGCAAGTTGTAGCGTGCCGCGATATCCTGAAAAACGCTCGAGATGGTATTAATATCTCCGAGGGTCAATTTTGCGCGTTCCGGCACGGGTAAATCCGAAGGCGGCGCCATCTTTGACCGTTTGAGCAGGCTGTGAAAAACCGGTGTCAAGATGCGCTGCTCCTCTATGCGCGCATTCAATGCCGCGATTTCCCGGTCCAATTCTTCGGCTGATTTTTCCGACGGCAGAATGATCAGCAGCACAAAAGCCAAAATGCCCACTATACATACGATGAATATTAGCACGCTCTGAGCTAACGGTTTTGTCGATATTCTGTCGGCCATTATGTCTGTCTTCTTCGCAAGTTCTGCAGGTTGCAGTTTATACCAGGTTTAGCTGTGCCTTAAACCGCAGGACCTGGTTGTTGCCTGAATACTCAAATGACTTGGTGCTGATATCCGGCTGATCAAATAACGGTGAATTCCGCAATTCCATCAAATAGCCGGCCAGAGTCGATTCAAGCGTAAGTCGGTCGCCCTGGACAATCCCTTCCAGAATCAGCACTTTGGGTTTTGCCACCGCGCCTGCTCTTTTCGCTTTGGCGTCTTCCGGCGTTGCCTTTTTGGGCAGGGGACCTAACTGCGTCGATATGCTCAGCAACCGAACATTGGGAGGTGTCAGGTCCACAACTTCACTGATTACCGCAAGATTTAAATATTTTTGACCGATTGCCCTGTCGGATTTGTTTTTTTCGCGAATTCGTTCCACCAGCTTAAGAATCAGGTTTTGATCGACCCTCAGGTTGTATTGTTCCAGGTGGCGGGTCATTTGCAACCTTTGGGCTTCTTTCTTCTGAATCAGCCGCTCCTGCCAGAACGAAAATCCGACACAGGCGATCATCAGAATTGCAAAGAGTGCGAATACGCCCCTGTTAATCAGCTGATTGCGTTCGACCTTGCGTTTTTCCTTATGGGTAAACAAAAAGTTGGGTGTTCTGGAATTATCCGCCATGCCCATGCCCATCGCCGGTGCAAAGGAACTTTGTTCGGATACGGAATCCGGAATCGGCACCTGCGGCAGAAAATTGGAACTGGTCTTGAACGGATTCAATACCTCGGTCGGCATTCCCAGCTCGTCTCCGATATAATTCAGAATGCGTTGATGGGGCGTCACTCCACTGGAAATATATATCTTGCCGATTCGGGCATTCTCAAAATTCAAGGCGTAATGGCGGATCGTGCGCTCCAGTTGACGAACCAGCCGCTCCAGGGCCGGCTGGATCATCTGAAACACTTTGTTTTCATCGATGTCCATGCTTTGCATCTGGGCGGCATCTTTGCTGGGCTCGCGAAGATAGCCGAAAAAATATTCCTGGGCCGATTTTACATCCAGTTTCAGTTTTTTCCTTACCGCCCGAATCCGGCCGACATCCTCATCGGGAGATTTAACCAGGGAAAGGCCTTTGCGCGTGCCACCGATTTCTTTCTGCAAAGACTCCATCATGGTTCGCACACCCGCCTTGATGCCCCGCGACAGCGTCAAATTACCTTTATGAAAAATATCAATCCGCGACCAGTCGCGCCCGATATATAGGCTAGCGACATACTCATCCATGGCCTCCACCCGGCGCGTTCGCATCAGGGTCTGAAAGGCAAAGGGGACAATGGATATGCCGGTTAACGGAAAGCCGGCTCTGGCAAACATGTCTTTCAGGGCGATGACTTCATCTCGCGGCACGGTGTAAGCGAGCACATCCATTTTGACCGGTTGCTCATCCTCAACCTCACCGAGGATCTCAAAATCAAAAAGCTTTTCGTCCTCATCAAAAGCCGATTCTCTCTGATAGGTCCAATAGATGGCATTGGGCACCTGACGGGCGGAGACTTTCGGGATTCGGAATTGACGGGTTTCCACCCGGGCCGATGAGATGGTGCACCACATGTCGGCATTTGTGTCCGATCCGCAGAACTCTTCGAGCGTGGGCCTTAAAAATCTGTAAAAATCGGGATTTTCTCTGGGAAGTTGGGGATCAAACGGCACCCGGGCATATTCGAGCAACTCATAGCTTTGCTCTGATGAGCGTTTCAGCTTTACCAGCTTTATATCATCATAGCCGATATCAACCCCGATGGTGACGTTCTTTCTGAATCCAATGAAACTGCGAGCGAACGATTTGGAGCCTCGACCAGGTTTTCGTTTCGGCTCGCCGGCGTCTTCCAAATCTACGTCGCTGTCGGTTCGGATTAATTCGAGAAGTCTTTCTGTTGAAGAAATCTCATTCTGTTTGGCCAAAGCTGCTCTCCCCTGAAACCAATAAACGGGTAAACCCGCAATTCTGATAGATCCACCATGGGTTGCGGCTGCGCTGTTTCACAACGAAAACGGCACATGTGATTCCGCTTTCGGGCATCATGCAAAATACGCCTGAATCGTGCAGCCGCGCCTGTCTGTAGCGTCTGCCACTAGATCAGCTCGACTACCCGCGGATTTGTCGTGCCGATAAAGTCTTTGTGCTCAATTTAAGTCGCATCAATTATTGATGCGTGATAAGTAACTACACTAATTAATTCATAAAATTTACTTTTTGTCAAGAATTAACATGCTATCCTAAATCGCCGCTATTCAGCGCCCCGCGGGTTCTGACGTGTTTTTATCCAAATCGCCATATCAGTGTCCGGCACGCGCCAAAACCAGTGCGACCTTACCAAAAAAACAGGTCATTTCCAAGTTATATCTAATTCAGAAAAAGATTCGCAGATTGTGCCTCGGGTATTGTCCCCCTCGCATGCAGGTTCAGCCCTGTGCCGGAACCAGCCATCCCGGTGCTTCGAATCAGGGCTTATGATTTTGGAAAATAGAACATTTACAACAGTTTTTAGAATTAATGTTGCATCAAAGTTTCAAAATTTGAAACTTTTCTAATCTGCCGGAATTTTGTAGCGCGGTGTTTTGCGACGATCGTTGCTTTTGCGCCGATCACCGCTAATGCGCCTCTCAGGGAAATGCATGGTGTAAGAATAGGTCCGACGGTCCCCCCCGGAACGCCTTCCGCCGTTATCGGTCGAAGTGAGATTTTGTTTTTGCTCGTTCATCGGTTTTCCTGCTTGAGGTTCCATTTTTAACCTGTAATTAAGCAATATTTATTCCATGCCTATTGATTTTTGTCAGAAAAATGAGAAAAACAGCAAAGACGCGTGTATTGATCGTAAGTTCAAAGGGATAGGCTGCAGCTTGACCAAATTCAGATTTCTAGACGTTGTGCAGATGCATCTTTTGATGGGCTAAAATGGGTATTGGTCTACCCAAAGATGTGTAAATGAATTCCATCAGGAATTCATAGGGTTCAAGGTTCAAAGGTTCAGGGTTTAGCCTTCTCATGGAAGGGTTCAGGGTACAAACCGGGTTGTGCAACCGGGAACATAGGTAACAAACTATCCGGCAACATGGGTAACAGTTTTATTCATATAAAAAGTTCATTTTAGCTGTAAAGAAGCAATTGGTTGCATTGGCTCTTTAGTCTGACGGCGAATGGCCCCGATCACCAAAGGACCAGCATGTACCAAGAACTGATCAGATTTAATTGGCTCAAAGCCCACATCAACGACTCTAAAGGCATAGCCGATGAAGCGATCAGCTCCATGCAATACAATCTGTCCGGCCTTTTTCACCCGCCGGCGCCGTTTGACCAATCCATGGCGCTATTATAAACTGTTACCTATGTTGCCGGTTTAAGTGTTACCTATGTACCCGGTTTGTACCCTGGATCTTTGAACCTTGTACCCTGAACCTTGTACCTTAAACCTTAAACCCTTTTAAGGGTTTAGTCTGTTGCATCCGGTG
>JASFJF010000128.1:0-9548 GCA_050122255.1 Desulfobacterales bacterium | reverse complement strand
CGTAATCAGGCTGACCAGGGGCTTGATGTGAACCCCCAGATCCATGAGCTGGCTGTCCAGGGTAGATTCAATCATGTAACCGATTTGGCCCTGGGTTTGGGCGACCAGAATCTCGAGGGGCAGCCTGGGGACATCAGAGCAGCTTTCCTGCTGCAATAAAAGGTTACCGACCTGCGGGCCATTGCCGTGGGTGATAATGATCCTGTATTCCTGGGAAAGCCGGGCGATTTGCCGAATGGGTAATACCAGGTTTTTAAACTGCTGGGTCACTGTCCCCTTCTCTCCCTTACGGATAAGGGCATTGCCTCCGAGGGCCACGAGCAGTATCGGTTTTTGTGTCTCTTTCATTTCGCTTAACCTGTCGTTGGATTATATCTTAGCGGCCAGATCCTATCCAACATTTAGGTTTTGAAACCCAACCTACCTCAATCTTGCTTTTTAGTCAGTTTACTTCAAGCGATTGAAAATAAGCTCCTCAAGCGTCGGTCGTCCATGGTCTTGATATTCGTACCTGACTCGTATAGTCGGCTTTTGAATATTCAGCACCAATGGTAGATGAATGGGGGTGGCAAATAAAACCAGGTCGCAGTCCGCTTTGTTGATCGTCGTTTCCAGATCACGAATCTGCTCAGGCGTATACCCCATTGCCGGGATCACATTACCGATATGCGGATAAATCGTAAAGGTTTCATTCAAAGAGCCGACAGCATACGAGCGCGGATCCACGACCTCTGCGGCATTGAATGTTTCGGCGGCCACAATTCCAGCGCCGAACGGCATTTCACCATGGGTGAGCGTCGGCCCATCTTCAATCACCAGGACTCGCTTGCCCTCAATCATCTCCGGCTTTTTGACGACCAGCGAAGACTCCGCCAAAACAATCTGTGCCCCGGGGGCATATTCTTCAATATTTTTTCTAACCTGCCAGACTTTTTGTGCCGGTGCTGAATCCACTTTATTGATGACGGCTATATCCGCCATCATCATGTTGGTTTCTCCGGGAAAATACAGCAACTCGTGACCCGCCCGGTGTGGATCGAAGAGAACAATATGCAAATCGGGCTTGTAGAAGGGCGTGTCATTGTTACCGCCGTCCCAGATGATCACCTCGGCTTCTTTTTCGGCTTCGGCTAAAATTTGACCATAGTCGATACCGGCATACACGACGATGCCCTGCTCGACCAGAGGTTCATATTCTTCTCTTTCTTCAAGCGTGCACTGGTTTTTTTCAAAATCCTCGTAGGTCGAATAGCGCTGCACGGCCTGATTTCTGAGGTCGCCATAAGGCATCGGGTGGCGCACAACGACGGCTTTTTTCCCGATTTTTTTTATAATTTCACAAACCTTGCGAGTCGTCTGAGACTTACCGCATCCGGTACGTACCGCGCATACAGCCACAATCGTCTTTTGGGATTTAAGCATTGTATAAGGCGCACCAATTAAGATAAAGTCGGCGCCTTCAGCCATCGCCAGGGAGGCTTTGTGCATGACTTCGACATGGGGCACATCGCTGTAAGAAAAAGCGATCAGATCCGCCTTATTTTTGCGGATCAACTCGGTCAGGTTGTCTTCCGGATAAATGGGTATTCCCTCAGGGTAACGCTCCCCGGCAAGCTCAGGAGGATACAGGCGGCCGGCAATATCCGGAATTTGAGCAGCGGTGAAAGCGACAACATCGTAACGCGCATTGTCTTTGAAATAGACGTTGAAATTATGAAAATCCCGACCAGCTGCCCCCATAATGATGACTTTTTCAATCATATCTCCGCCTTTCATTTAGAGTGGGTTGGTTTGAAATATTAAGTATTATATATCAATAAATATGCCGCCTGCAAATATCTTTCGCAAAAACAGGTTCTGGGTTCAGTGTTCGGGGTTCAGGGTTGAACGCTTCCGGGTTCAGAAGTTCAGGGCTCAGAGGTCCCGAATTCAGTTCTCATAGGACAGAAATCAGAGGTCCGATGATAAACAAGACGTGCCCTATATGTCTTCTGAAATCCAATCTTTGTGCGCTGAACCTTTGAACCTTGAACGCGGTAAAATCTGGACTACCCGCTGTGCGGGTGGTCGTTGACTCAAAATCCATTTTAGATTAGATTATGAAGCACCCACCATCAGCACGGACATCAGAAATGACCCGACAACTTTTTTTGCAGAATATCATCGCCTGCATCTGGGACTTTGATAAAACGCTGAGCCCCGGCTATATGCAGGCACCCATATTTGAACACTATGAGGTCGATGCCAAAAAATTTTGGAAAGAAGTTGGGCGACTACCCCATGCATACAAAAACGACGGCCTTGATCTCATTTCGACAGATACGCTGTATCTAAACCACATCTTAACCTATGCCCGATTAGGTGTTTTTAAGGGGCTGAACAATTCCCGTTTAAGAAAACTGGGAGCTAAAATAGAGCTCTACAATGGACTACCGCATTTTTTTGAAGATATTAAACAATTTGTTTCCAAGCAAGCAGATTGGCGCCGACATGATATTCAAGTTGAGCATTACATTGTTTCAACCGGTTTAAGGCAGATGATTTTGGGCAGTAAAATTGCACCCTATGTCGATGGTGTCTGGGGGTGTGAATTTGTTGAAGATGCACCCTCACCCGGCTATTTGGAAAAAGTTGCAAAAGCAGCCTCTAAGCCTACGCGCATGATTTCACAAATAGCCTATGCACTCGATAATACCACCAAGACCAGAGCTGTTTTTGAAATTAATAAAGGCAGCAATAAAATCCCGGAAATTGACGTAAACGCTATGATTCCCGATGCAGATCGTCGTGTCCCATTTCAAAATATGATTTATGTCGCCGACGGTCCCAGTGATATTCCTGTTTTCTCCCTGGTCAATCGCTTCGGTGGAAGAACTTTTGCCGTGTATCAGCCCGGATCCAGCAAGGAATTTGCTCAGGTCAACAATCTGCAAAAACAAAAGCGAGTTCAATCATTTGGTGAAGCCAATTATACCAAAGGCTCACAAACTGCCATGTGGATCATAAATGCCGTCAGTGAAATTTCGGCTCAAATTGCAGCAAACCGCGAAAAGGCACTGGGCGATAAAATTGGAAAACCACCCAGGCATTTAGAATAGGTTATAATGCCATCCGCAAAAAACATGGGCGCGAAGCCAGCCACCATCGATTAAAACCGCAAGAATCGCAACTTGCACCGCTAATGCGCTAAAGGTGAAACAATGAAAAAAGTAGAAAATTTAAAGAAAGTAAATCTCCTCCTTGAAGCAGGAAAAGCAGCAGACCGAATGGATCTAACCCCAAAGGCCCTGGAATTTGAGTTCATCTTTGGTATCGGCCCTGACGGCATGTGCCCTTTTGAATATGAATTGGTCAATAAAACGGAAGGCGACATCGTTTTATTGCACCTCAAGAAAGAAGATCTCCCTCTTTTATTGGGGCATCTCCAGCTACCGCTTCAGAGTCTTTTAGAGGAAAACGATTTATCTTGTCTAAAAGCAACAATTGCAAAAATTGAACAACCCGATAGCAAAGAGATGGTCAAGGCTTTAGCCGAATTGACTTTTCACGCTGGAGATAGTGGCTGCGGCTGTGGCTGTTAGTTGTTTTTTGACTTGACGAAACACAGATTAAAGTTATTATTATCGCGAAACAACAGGGGATGCAGTAAATTTGAACCGGTAGTCGCCCGCAACAAAATGGACAAACACCACGATTTGTCAATTCTTTTTTTTTGATTGGGCACTCAGGTCAAAATGAAAGGAGGAGAAAGATGTTTAAAGAATTCAAAGAATTTGCTATGCGGGGCAATGTAGTTGATATGGCCGTCGGTATTATCATCGGTGCCGCTTTTGGCACTATCGTCAAGTCATTGGTTGCTGACGTTCTCATGCCCCCAATCGGCTTGTTACTGGGCAATGTCGATTTTTCTAACCTTTTCGCCGTCATCAAAGAGGGATCAGTGGCCGGCCCGTTTGCCACAGTGGCAGACGCCCAAAAAGCAGGAGCGGTTACTATCAACTACGGAATGTTCATAAACACGATCATCAGCTTTTTGATCGTTGCTTTTGCTATTTTTATCGTCATCAAAGGTCTCAACAAATTGAAACGAGAAGAAGAAGCGCCACCTGAGGAACCCACCACCAAAGAATGCCCGCATTGTTATTCGGAAATACCCATCAAAGCGATACGCTGTGGCTTTTGCACTTCGGACATCAGCTCTGGGTAACCTGAAAGGGTATGCATGGATTTGGCGCTGTAAATCAGCACCGATTTCACGTAAACATCTTTCGTTCAACCTGCATCGGGGATGGCGGTGGCAACTGTTTCGATAGTCGCCATCCCCGGTTCTGTCTGGGATGGACATCTTTTGACATAAGAGGTCGAAAAGTCCTTGTCACTTTTGATTTGCCTTTGACGCTGCTTGTGTGTAAAATTTTGATAATTCTCACAGCTTGCCGAGTTGGGTTAGCAATCTTTAGGTTCTCAAATTGGCCTTCACCCCTGATCTGAATACAGCATATGAAGATCATAATAAAATCTCCTCCCTTGGTCATTCTAACCTTCCTGGCAGCATTTATGGTGATCGCCGAAGCCGGCGGGCCTGAAAAAAAGCTTGGATGGCAACCGCTTGATGAGGGAATTGAATTGGGCATATTTCGGTCTCCCCAGCCATCGGATGTCGGTGATTCGCTGATAAGAGTGCTGCGAATTGATCCCAAACGCTACCGGCTGCAGCTGCTCAATACTTCAGCCATCTCAAATGGCACTCCGATAACGCCAAAACAGTGGAGCCAGCAAATGGGGCTGGCGGCCGTTATCAACGCCAGCATGTACCAGACCGATTATAAGACCAGCGTATCTTTAATGCGCAAAAAAGGGCATATCAATAACCCGCGGCTGTCCAAAGATATGACCATCCTTGCATTTGACCGGCTGGACAGCAGTGTTGCTGAAGTTAAAATTATTGACCGCCAATGTGAGAATTTTGAATATTGGAAGCAAAAATATGCAACACTGGTTCAGAGTATCCGGATGATATCGTGCACCGGAAAAAATGTGTGGAAACAGCAGCCGCGCCGCTGGAGTACATCGGCTATCGGCACTGATACAAAAGATAATGTCTTATTTATCCACGTGCGCTCCTTGTACAGCACCCATGATCTGATCAATATCTTAAAAGTTCTTCCCCTGAACATCTCACGCGCCATGTATACAGAGGGGGGCCCCCAGGCCCAATTATATATCAAGGTTTCGAATCAAGAATTTGAGTTCGTCGGAAGTTATGAAGTCGGCTCAAGCGATGCAAACAAGGGGTCGTTGTCATGGCCTCTGCCCAATGTGATCGGCATCTTAAAGCGCCAACCAGAGCCCGATCAATAGTCGATTATTCACGCTCAGGTATCATCTTTGTGTATAAAGGTGTTGAAATTCAGCCAGATTTCCTCTATGAATTACAGACACAACCGAAGGGGTAAAATTCCAGCATTGCGACAAAGTTATATTCTAACAGTTTGAAATTATTATTGATATAAAAATACCCGAATGCCAAAAGCATCTGACCAGTATAATCTGGCCGTCATCAACCCGGGCCTTGCCAAAGAATGGCACCCGACCCGCAACGGGGATTTAAATCCTCGAAGCGTGACACCGGGGTCGGGCCGCAAGATATGGTGGATATGTAGCCGCGGGCATGAATGGCAGGCACCCGTTTACAGCAGGAACCGCGGTAGCAACTGTCCGGACTGCTATAGATCTTCGGCCTCCGACGATCATGAAATGTTGATCACCAAAACAGATCTCATCAAACAATGGCATTTAACGAAAAATAGCGGTTTGAATCTGAGAAATCTGCCATCGGGCTACAAGAAGAAAGTGTGGTGGATCTGTGAAGAGGGTCATGAATGGGAAGCCACTGTCAAAGCACGGATGAAGGGCAGCGGATGCCCGCAATGCTACAAGCGGGATGATTTGGAAAATTCGATAACAGGTAAGCCTATAGCACAGGACCGCGGGATCGGAGGTGGATTTCATCAATACGGTGCTCGCCGGCCATCTTTTTCGCAAACCAGTGCCGCTACCGGATTTAGAAAAAATAAGCGTTTCATGCATCGGGCGACCGTCATCATTGAAGATATAAATTCCGGATCGCTGAGCTATGCCCAGACGAAGGATTTCAGCAATGACGGCATGCTATTGGAATCGGCAGTTGCCATCAAGCCCGGTACCCGATTAAAAATAAAATTTGACACCCAACCTTTCAAATCCGCACCAAAAACTTACAACTCGGTTGTCAGGTGGTGCAAAGAAGTGACCGACGAAAACGCCCTGCACAACTACGGAATCGGCGTGAAGTTTGTTTAATCAACAGATACCGTTCAATCCGCCACCCCATCCATTGAAATATGCGTTGATGTAGAGTTGCGGGGCAACAGCTTAAGATGTATCGTATTTTTTGCCGGCAGCGTGCCGGTCAAATGATTGAAAACATGATTAATCCTAAAGTTCAACCGGCTGTTTCCGATATTAAGATTACACCTGAATTTTGCACGGGCAGGCTATGTACAGGAGATTGAAATGAAGCATCTTATTTCTCAGGGCTTATTGCTGCTTTCAGAAATCGGCGTTGTCGTCGTGATGTTAATTATCATTGTCAAAGAGCGCAATAAACGAAAAAAAGAAAAGAAAATTCGACGGCCCGCACGAAACAGTGCAGCACCCAAAACACAAACACTGTACCTGGATTGATCGTAAAAACCATTAAGCCAAGTCTCAACGACTCATATTTGACAAAGGCAGCACACCGCTTAGGGAAGCTGCTTTTTTGTTATTTTAAATGCTTGCGTATGCAACAGGCATTTCCGCCCGCAATAATAAACGCTCATGAATTGCCCAAAATGTGATTTTGAACAGGTGCCGGAAAGCGCCGAATGCCAAAAATGTGGTCTTATTTTTTCTAAATATCTGCAGATGATAGAAAAAAAGATCCATTTAACTGATGGTGAAGCTTTGGCAACGCCAAAAAGCTTTAATGGCCGGGAATTTATAAAATGCCTGTTTTTTCAAACAGATGCGGAATCCAATGCACTGATATTGGCGGGCCGCGGCCTTGTTTATATTGTCATTTTGGTGTGGACTTTAAAGTTCGTCCTGACCCCCATGAAAAGCCAATATGCAATGGAATCCTTCTGGCATCTGGTCAACTTGCCCTTTCATGAGGCCGGACATCTTCTGTTTAGACCGTTTGGCCGATTGATGACCTCGCTGGGCGGCAGCGTCGGTCAACTGTCGATGCCGCTGGTATGCCTGGTTGTATTTTTAATTAAAACCCGGGATACATTTGCTGCCGCATTTTGCCTGTGGTGGTTTGGTGAGAACTTTTTGGATCTCGCCCCTTACATCAATGATGCCCGATCGCTTACCCTACCGCTGCTGGGCGGCAATACCGGCCGTTCGTCACCGTATGGATTTCACGACTGGGAATTCATCCTCAAGGAAATCGGCTGGATCAAACACCATTATGCTCTCGCCTGTTTTGCGCACACACTCGGTTGTCTGTTGATGATATTCGCTATTGTGTGGGCCGGGTATATCCTTTATAAGCAATATCGAAATACAAAAGCCATCGGTTGAGCCGATCGCGATCGCATCTTAGCATGTCTTCGCAAAAATAGTTGGCTGAACAGAATAAAACCCAAATCCGTTTAGCGTTTTTGCCACCCGTATCAGAAAGGATCAAGAGATGAAAATTTGCGCTTTAAGTATCTCTATATTCGCATGGTTCATGCTGGCACTGGCTTGTTCGGGGACCATAAAAGGTGTCGATCGATATACGGGCAAGCGCGTATACTTTGACTATCAAGATGAAAAATTCGGTTCCGCTCAACTCCAGATAACCATGCCGGATGGAGAGCATTTTATCGGTAAGCTACTTGAAAAGCCGGCGGCGCGGCAATCGCACCAAGAATATGCAGCCATTGAAGAATTCTCGGGCAACGCGGAGGCGCTTCTATTTGGCGACCGCGGCACGGAAATGAGATGTAAATTTAGGCTTTCCGATCGGATTATGGGATTTAAAAGTGGCGGTTTTGGACTGTGCCAGACCTCCGAGGGCCATGTCATTGATATTTTTGCACGCTAAAGCGAATTCGGGAACGGGAAGATGAAAGCTACGGTCTCTGAAATGAACAATCAGCCGGACCGCTGTGCACAGGATTGGAAGGAATTGGATGAACAGCCTAACACTATATGCTGTGGCGGCAGTACACTTATGTCAGCGCTGGGAAAAGTTCTAGCGGGCCCGTTGTACGACCGTGACGGCATCTTGTAGGCCGAACTGGATCTGGGCGCATTCGCCCGCAGCAGCTTTAACGTTGACGTGGTGGGGCATTACAGCCGATCGGATGTTTTTATACTGCGTGTCAATGAAACTCCGAATTTGTCCGTGAGCATTGACGATAAAAATGATGGAATGGAGCTTGTTCATAAAAGGACTCCTCGTCGGTTTTTCGATTGCGGCACCGGTAGGGCCAATCGGTCTCCTGTGTATTCAGAGGACCCTGTCAGACGGCAATGTCCGGGGATTGGTCACTGGCTTGGGAGCAGCCACCGCCGATGCCATCTACGGCTTTACGGCTGCTTTTGGTTTGACCCTGATAGCCGACTTCCTTGTTGATCAATCCTTCTGGTTTCGAATGATCGGCGGGCTTTTTCTTTGTTATCTGGGATTACGCACATTTTCAAAGAAGCCATCTTCGCAGAGCATTTCTCTGACAAACAGCACGGCACTGTCTGCATATGGCACCACCTTTGTGCTAACCCTCACGAACCCGATGACAATTCTGTTTTTTGCCGGCATCTTTGCCGGCCTGGGTGCCGTCAGTGAATCTGCCCACTATGCATCAGCCGGCCTGATGGTGATCGGTGTCTTTCTCGGCTCCGCCGCTTGGTGGTTGATCTTAAGCGGTATAACCGGCATTTTTCGCCACAAAATCAGCGAAGGCAAACTAACGCTCGTGAACAAGATTTCCGGAGTCATCATTCTGGTCTTTGGTGTCGTGGCGCTCTTTAGTGTGGCTTTGCGGGGATAGCGCGCAAGTTGAAAAATCTTTGAAAATACAAACAATTCAGAATGGAAAATCCTCGTGAGGGCTTGATTTTAAAAGATTAAGCTTAAAAAGATGATTCGAATATGACTTGACACTCTCCGATCATTATGATTGAGATACGGCTGTTGTGTTTTTATCATTTCTCAAACAGAGGGAAACATGGCCGCTTTGATATGGACATTCATCATTTTGGCCGGTGGCCTGTTTATCCTGAAAATCATATATGCCCTTAGCATTGCCCTGGTTCTGCCCACCACCCAGGGCGCGCTTTACGTTTCAACTTCGCGAGCAAAAATAAGCGCTTTTATCAATGCCGTTCCCATGACATCGGACCATAAACTGGTCGACCTGGGTTGCGGCGATGGCCGTGTACTGCGGGAAGCGCAAAAGCGATATGGGGTTCGTGCAGTCGGATATGAAATCAATCCGCTGGCCTACCTGAAGGCCCGATTGTTTTCTTTC
>JASFJF010000127.1:0-9548 GCA_050122255.1 Desulfobacterales bacterium | reverse complement strand
ATGAGGCAACGCTTTGCAACCTTTGATATTAAAGGCGACTTTTTCGCAGGCAGAGTTGCTCAGATCATCCAACGGCAAGATAATGACATGGTTGCGAATACCGACGCGTCCGTTTTCACGACGATATGCCATAACTTTCGGGTTGTTCATGATTACCACCTCCTGGTTTTTAAATTATGGGTGTGCACGTGTTCGCCGGCTTTGATTTCGGCCACAACCCGCCCGATATCAGCCCCGTATTTAATAACCGACGTATCTGCGGCCAGTTCTTTGAGAGCGATTTTGTGTCCCAGCGGGATATCCTGCAGCGTTTTCATCTCAATACTTTCTTGGCTGTCCATGTACAGCCCCTGGGCAACTTCACCCGATTTGATATCGACGGTGGCAACACCGACGTTATCGTCCTTTTCGTGTACTAAAAATTGAATCATTTACAACCTCCTAAATTTGAGTAAAATGGTTACATGCAAAGCCTCAGGATTGGTATGGGGGTTAAAATGGAAACTCACTTTTGTGCTGGAAGGCATCAGTTGCTCTGTTAAAATTTTTTATAGTAAGTAGCAAAAAAGGGACCAAAAACGTTAGATTTAGATATAATAAGTAATTATAAAGACTTATATAAATTATTAGCCCGGATGTGAGCATAAGTGTTTGCCCATTATTGAGCTACGCGCCCAATAATGGGCAGATATCCCACAATTGATTTATTAATATAGATTTTAGTTATTTATGTTCAGATATCCAAACAGTATGCTTCGATTCCAAACGATTGGTAAAATGAATCTATAATTTTATCTGCATTGTGCATGCTTCCTCGCATGGTGCACAATATTGGGCTTGACAAAAAAATATTGCTCACTTATTCACAAGTATACCCTGCCCTCAGTGAAGATCTTCATTCACCATTTGGGAGCAAAGAAAATGAATTGGTGATGTAATGTGAGGATGTTGGCATGCAATGGGACACGGCAACCCGATATAAATTACTGCTCCGGCTCAACAATGACATCGTCTCTGCATCTACACGGCGTGATGTGTTTTCTGCCATAGCTCAATTGTTGGGGGATATTTTTTACTTCGATCGATTAAGCATAAATCTCTTTGATGAAAAGACCAATTCGCTTAGTTATTTTGCCGCAGCAGAAGGTATCTCTCCGACAGAGATCAGCGAAGATGTTCGGCCTCTAGCTAAAGGTGCCATCGCCAGTGCGGTCATCCGTTCGCGCGAGCCTTTTATTCTTTCAGATCTTTCAACCCATATTTATTGGCCATCAGTAAAAGCGATGAAAGACGCAGGCTTAAATGCCACAATGGCCTTTCCGCTTATCGTTCGAGATAAGGTGAAGGGAACCCTCCATTTAAGCTACGCCCAAGCACCCGAGCATTTAGATGAGATGATTGAGTTTTTATCGGAGGTCTCTTCACGCATTGCCATTGCAGTAGACCACATGATGACCCACACTCGGCTGAAATATATCAATACACAGCTACGGAGGCAAAAAGAGTTTTTAACTTCTCAGAATAGACTTAGCCGAGGTTTTGACGAACTCATCTATGCGAGCCAAGCTTTCGCCGACGTGGTCCGGCAGGCCAAGCTGGTGGCCAATTCAGACGAAGCCGTCTCTATTATAGGCGAAACCGGGACCGGCAAAGATATGATTGCCCAGTTTATTCATCAGATGTCAAACCGCAGAGACGCACTGTTCGTCAAAGTGAGCTGCCCGGCTTTAAACAGTGCTCTTTTTGAAAGCGAACTCTTCGGACATGCCAAAGGCTCTTTTACGGGAGCACAAACGAACCGCGTGGGCCGATTCGAGATGGCTGACAAAGGAACTATTTTTCTGGACGAAATCGGTGAATTGGATATTTGCCTCCAGTCAAAGCTGCTTCAAGTCCTTCATGACAAGACAATAGAGAGGGTGGGTGAGAGCCATCCGAAAACCATAGATTTTCGCCTGCTCTCGGCTACGAATAAAGATCTTGAACAAGCAATGCAAAACAATTCCTTTCGTTCGGATCTTTACTACCGCCTTAACACTGTAATCATCAAGATTCCCCCCCTGCGGGAGCGCCCGGAAGACATACCGATCTTGATGGAGAAATTGGCGGCCAAGCAATCGGCAGAGCGGAACCTTTCGCCACCGTTATTTTCAGAGTCCTGTCGCAAAGTTATGTTACGATACCCCTGGCCGGGCAATGTAAGAGAACTAAAAAATATTGTAAAACGGCTCATAATTCTGCGGCCAGGAGAAACAATAACGGGTAATGAAATGGACACTCAGCTTAATGGCGTACGCACTTCTGTTAGCCGCAAATATATGACATTGAAGGAACTGGAGCGTCAGCACATCATTCGTATCCTCAAAGAAACAGGGGGTGTCGTAGGTGGCGCCAACGGCGCCGCCGCTCTTTTGGGCGTTCCTCGACAAACCTTACAATATCGCATGCGGAAGTATGGAATTTCGGTCAACAAAATGGAGATGATGTAGTATTAAGCTGGCAGAGAAAGTGGCCATTTCGGTAAGGATTTACTCTTTTCAATTTAACTGACAATATTTTTGGTTTCGCAATTATTTAGGGGAGCTACTTGTATTATTGATCAGAAAATTGATTTTAGATGATGCAACAAGCTCACCATAAATTTTTGATATATCAAGTTCTGCCTGAGGTATTGAATTGATTCTTTCCCTACATCTTTTTAAATCACAATAAAGCGAGGGTCAAAGCTTGAATTGTGAATAAGCAACAAAAAATTTAGTGTTTAATTTAAAGTCTTTGTGCCTCCATCAATGATTTATTTATTGCTTTTGACCAAAGTAAAGTAATTCAAAATTTTTCAAGTGCGATCTGAGCGCATCGACATGTGAAAAGTCAGTCGTCTGTTTGCATTTCATGGCAGCGATTAGCATCTGGTGCAAAACAGTTAATTTTTCAACGTACTTTTTCTGGTCTGGCTTAATTCGTTGGGTCATAAAATATTGGGAGATGATATGTTGAATTTCTGTTGCATGGGCTTCTTTGTTCGAAACCCAGCGTGAAAGCTGATTGTAGTCTATGGAGTTCGCCTTGCTCAGTTCCACTATCTGCTTCATCGATTTTTCAATGGTGGTGGCATGTTCAGCGATTAGCTTTGCACGCAATTCGTCATCATATATACCACACGGAATCTCACAATGGGCATCTGCGTTTGAAAGGAAGAATAAAAAAGGCAGCAGGCCAGTTAAAAAAACAAAAATGAGCTTTTTCATAGTTTACCCCTTTATATTTTTCTTGGCTTAATTAGAAGTGTTCATATGATTAACTAAATATGTAAAACAAATTGTCAAGTCTTCAAAATAGGGGTCAAAGCTTGAATTGTGAATTAGCGGCATAAAAGGTAGTATTAATTTAAGGTCTTTATTCATTCATCGGTTTGGTTTTGGTAAATTTGACCAGTTTTTATTGATAGCTGGCTCGATCAAAAAATTACACACATTCTTCTGGGTCGTATGGCTGCTGTTTATTCACAATTCAAGCTTTGACCCCTTTTCAATAAATTGAAAAACCTTGCGAAATTTGTTACCTGGTAAATCAAAGTTTTCTGATTTGATACGTGGCATTCAATGCAATTTTAGCGAAATTGATATGGCATCAAGTCTTTCCCGTGATATAAAATACAATAACCTCAAAACTCTCGATAAAAAGCAACCGCTAGCATCAGACAGCTGCAATTGAACGCAAAGATGAGCACGAACAACAAAAATATAAACAGTCGTCTTGAGATTGGGACGCTCAAATATTCAGGCTCGCTGGCAAAAACAGTCTTAAATTCCCTGTCCGCCAATATAGCGATTCTCGACGCAAAAGGGGTAATTTTGGAAACGAACGAGGCCTGGAAAAATTTCGCAATGGAAAATAAAATGAGAGGACGAAACGACTCCATTGGCGTGAACTATCTGGAGTTGTGCGATGCGACCGTCGGTAAAGGGGCCAAAGATGCCCATAAGGTCGCTGCCGGTATACGATCTGTGATCGCGGGCGAAATAACGGAATTTTTATATGATTATCCCTGTCACGGTCCGGATGGTCGGCATTTTTTTTATTTAAGAAGCATTAGAGTGGCCGAAAAGGAACCCATTAGAGTGGTGGTTAGCCATGAAGACATCACCGCATTGAAATTGGCCGAAGAAACTTTGCGAAAGAGAGAAAGGGAGAGAGATCAACTGCGTCATTCGCTGGAGTTGGCCAGGGAGATTCAGCAAAAACTTCTGCCTAAAGAAAATCCAGGTATCGCCGGGGTGGATGTTACCGCTAAAATCATTTATTGTGACGAAACAGGCGGCGATTATTATGATTTTATTGTTATTAAAGATAACAGCCGTGAACAATTAGGAGTTGTCGTAGCAGATGTCGTTGGGCACGGAATTTCCTCGGCATTGATTATGGCGAGTGTGCGTTCTGCGCTCCGCCAGCGCCTTGCTATGCCGGGATCAATTTCACAGATAATTACCGATGTAAACTGCCTGGTGTCCGAAGACCTTGCAGATTCCCACCAATTCGTCACTTTATTTTATCTGCTTGTGGACCCAAACAAGCCAAAATTAAAATGGGTTCGCGCCGGGCACGAACCGGCTATTCTGTATGATCCAATGGCGGATGATTTTATTGAGCTTCAGGGGGTGGGCATGGCGCTCGGCGTTGACCAACAATTCCGATATGAAGAGAATCAGAAAAAAGACTTTTCGAAAGGAAGTATCGTTGTACTCGCCACAGATGGCGTCTGGGAAGCCCGCAATGAAAATGGTCAGATGTTTGGTCGAACCGCTGTTTACGATATCATTCGCAAAAATTCAGCTACCAGCGCCGATGAAATCGTGAAGACCATTTTCAGCCAGATTAAAAAGTTCCTGAAGAAATCGAAACCCGAGGACGATCTGACACTTGTCGTCGTGAAGATCCTGTAGACAGTTTGTAAGCTGCGTTCTTTCTTGGATTCAATTTGAAACTGGTTGAGTCTTTTTTGGATTATTCATAACGTCCAAGATAGCTCAGCCCAAACGCTCTGATATGATTGACGCTTGTCAATGGAAAAAAGGTAGTCCGCCTTCCTTTTTAATTTTAATCTCATCCGTTCGATAGGCCTCAATAATCTGAAATATAATAAAGGCTTTTTGTGATGCTACAAACAGTAGCCCCCAAAATGCCATTGTGTAACGTTTCGTTTCGTTTTTGATTGCAAACTGACTTTTCGATTCCGATATGAACAATTTTGATGCTGGCCACGGCCGCACATGGTTTTTTTGTTTGCGGCGTACTTGAAGTACATCGCAAACAGAAAACCGCGGAGAGCACAGGCCATCGCAAAAAGGGCCTTTTAGGAACCGAAAATTAAGTGCCGATGTTCCAGGAAGCCAAATACTGTTTTTGCTCGGCGGTCAGCCGATCGATTTTAGTTCCCATGGCCGCCAGTTTTTCCTTGGCGATTTGCTTATCTATTTTTTTTGGAACCGGGTATACCTGTTTGGCCAGGGGTTTTTTGTTTTTGACCATATACTCGATGCTCAGGGCCTGGTTGGCAAAGCTCATATCCATTACACTCGAGGGATGCCCTTCGGCAGCTGCCAGGTTAATCAAGCGGCCCTCACCCAGCACATTGATGCGACGCCCGTCTTTTAAAGTAAATTCTTCTGTAAAGGGCCGTATCCTGCGTTGTGATTTGGCCAGCTTCTCCAGGCCCCCCAGGTCGAGCTCAACGTTAAAATGACCGGAATTTGCTACAATCGCACCATCTTTCATGGTGGCAAAATGCTCTTTGCGGATCACATTAATATTGCCGGTCAGGGTACAGAAAAAATCGCCGATACGAGCAGCTTTGCTGATCGGCATAACGGTGAACCCGTCCATGACCGCCTCAAGCGCTGGCAGCGGATCGACTTCGGTGACAATCACATTTGCTCCCATGCCGCGGGCTCGCATGGCGACACCCCGTCCGCACCATCCATAACCGCAAACCACAAAATGGGTTCCGGCCAGCAGGCGGTTGGTCGCCCGCACAATGCCGTCCACCGTGCTTTGGCCGGTGCCGTAACGGTTATCAAAAAAGTGCTTTGTCTGAGCGTCATTGACCGCAATGATCGGATATTGCAAAACCCCGTCAGCCGCCATACTACGCAGCCGAATGATACCGGTGGTGGTCTCTTCGGTCCCTCCCCGAACATGGGTTAAGAGTTCGGTGCGTTCAGAATGCAGGGTCGATACCAGGTCGGCGCCATCATCCATGGTGAACTGAGGTTTGGTATCCAGCACGGCATTGATGTGCTTGTAATATGTCCGGTTATTTTCGCCTTTAATGGCAAACACCGGTATCCTGTCATGTTTGATCAGAGATGCGGCCACGTCATCCTGAGTGCTGAGCGGATTGGAAGCGCATAGGGACACGCTGGCACCTCCGGATTTGAGCGTCTGCATCAGGGAGGCGGTTTCTGTGGTCACGTGCAGACACGCGGCCAAGCGTACGCCTTTTAGCGGCTTTTGTTTTTCAAATCGTTTCCGGATGCGGTTTAAAACCGGCATGTTCTGGTTGGCCCATTCAATTCGCAGGGCGCCGTCTTTGGCAAACTTGATATCCTTAACATCATATTTCATCAGCAATTATTCTCCTTTGATTTCCAACCTGATTACAAGCCACAGTTTCCGGGTCAGCGGAGTTTTACAGACCGGCTTTATCTTTTAAAATATCGACCATGTCGGTTTTTTCCCATGAAAATTCCGGATTATTGCGGCCAAAATGACCATAGGCCGCAGTTTGACGGTAAATCGGGCGCAACAAATCCAGATGCTCGATAATCGCGGCCGGTCTCAAGTCAAAAACATCAGTGACAATTTCTTCCACCCTTGATTTGGGCACCGTTCCGGTGCCCATCAAATCAACCATAACCGATACGGGCTCGGCCACGCCGATGGCGTAGGCCACCTGAATTTCACATTTTTTCGCAAGCCCGGCAGCAACTAAATTTTTGGCAATATACCGTCCCATATAGGAAGCGCTGCGATCCACCTTGGATGGATCTTTGCCTGAAAAGCAGCCGCCGCCGTGACTGCCCTGGCCGCCGTAGGTATCCACAATGATTTTGCGCCCGGTTAGACCACAATCTCCCATAGGGCCACCGATCACAAATCGTCCGGTAGGATTGATAAAATAGCGCGTATCTCCGTCGGTCATTTCCTGCGGAATGACCTTTTTGATGACTTCCTCGACGATCGCTTCTTTCAGATCGTCATAGGTTATATTCGGTTTATGCTGTGCAGATACCACCACCGTATCCACCCGTTTGGGCGTCCCGTTTTCATACTCAACAGTCACCTGAGATTTCCCATCAGGTCTTAAAAAATCCAGGGCGCCATTTTTGCGAACGGTGGCCAGGCGATGGCACAGCTTGTGCGCATAGGAAATCGGCATCGGCATCAATTCGGGCGTTTCGTCAGTGGCGTATCCGAACATCAGCCCCTGATCGCCGGCACCCTGCTCTTTGTATAAGCCCTGCCCGGAGTTGACGCCCTGGGCAATGTCCGGCGATTGACGGTCAATGCTGGTAATCACCGAGCAGGTCTGACAGTCAAACCCCATCTGGGATGAGCAATACCCGATATCCCGGATGGTATCGCGCACGATCTGGGGCATATCGACATAGCATTCGGTGGTAATTTCGCCGGAAATAAACGCCAGTCCCGTGGTGACGAGGGTTTCGCAGGCGACCCGGCAATTTTTATCCTGAGCCATAATCGCATCCAGGACGGAGTCGGATATGGCGTCGGCGACTTTATCCGGATGGCCTTCAGTTACAGATTCGGATGTAAATAAAAACTTTTCCATATGGATCTCCTCAATCGGGTTTCAAAATCAGATTGTTGGGGCGGTGTTGCAAAAAATTTAGTAAAATTAAATATTTTAACGGTTATCTGGGAAACGCCAGTTGGAACCGTCTGATATTATCTCACCACGAAGAACACGAAGAATTACAAAGAGAAAACACATAACCTTGCTTTTTCTTTTCGTGCCCTTTGTGTCCTTCGTGGTTAAATAGGCATCACTTGGGCTTCCTGCATAACCGTACAAATTTTTAATTTTAGCTGAAATAATACAAATAAGCAAAATAAAATTTCTGAAGCTCTGGGTTCTTATAATAGCCGTCTGCATAAGTCAAGTTGGGGGGTGAATGAGGCACTTTGATCGCCGGTGGTGTTCATACAAATTTGGCACACGGTGGATTTTTAAACAATCGCGTCTGTCGCTTCGATTCGACCTTGACACGAATCCCATTTAGCGGTATTAGACTTTATAAACGTAGAATGCTATTTTCTCATCTCAAGCTTGCATCTTCGGATAAACCTGTTTCCCCCCAGCGTCACAGCTATAGACGGTTAAAATCGGCTCTGAACCGACGTCTGAGCGCACCTGACGCACTTTTTCTTCTAAGATAATCGATCTTTCGTCCCTTCGCACTTGTCCGTTAAAAAGAACTCGCAAATTTGCAGCCAAGTCGCTTGCAACAATCTAAAACGG
Source organism: Desulfobacterales bacterium (assembly GCA_050122255.1). Lineage (GTDB taxonomy): Bacteria > Desulfobacterota > Desulfobacteria > Desulfobacterales > JAHEIW01 > JAHEIW01. The sequence continues at coordinate 1,006 of JASFJF010000127.1, read as the reverse complement.
ACCTGACCGGCACTGCTATGATAGGTGAGCCCTATTATTGTCTTTGACTGCAGGCAATATGTCTATCCAATCACTGAGCAGCAGCAAAAAAAATTTTATTAACCACAGGCAACAGAAAGGAGGGATGTCTTATGAGGATTAACCGACGGGAGTTCATTCAGATTTCAGGGGCTGCAGCCGCCGGTCTGGCCTTAAGCAGTTGCGCCGGTAAAGGGAGCATATTTGCACCGGCCAGAGACCGGGCCAAAGCCCTTCAGATCCGGGATGCCACTTTTGAGGCTCGCAATGCCAAGGGCCAGGTGGTCAATCGCACCACGGGCATTGCCTCGGTGGGTTCAGCCGCCCTGGACAGTGAAGAATGCTGGACGTATCAGGCCCTGATGCGCGCGATCGGACTGGTTTATATCGAGCATCAGGCCCGTATCTGACATAGCGCCACTGTTGCGGCTCTGGCAGAGTCGTTCGGACGCGGCGCGATGACCAATCACTGGATTGATATCAAAAACAAGGAATATATAGCGGCCTATACCAACGCATCGTTTGTTGTGGGCACGGACTACTATTTCAAAGATGGCCTGTTTGCCGGTTACGACAAACAGAACAAAAGGTATGACAAGACAAAATGGGCCTTTGAAATGGATGCCAACGGGGTTCCCAAGAAAGATCGCACGTTAAAGCATCCGCGGTGTGTGTTTCAGATTTTAAAGCAGCATTTCAGCCGCTACAATGTCGACCTGGTCTCCAAAATTAGCGGCACCCCCAGAGCAGATCTGTTGGAAATCTACAAAACCTATGGTGCCACCGGTGCTAAAGGTAAATCCGGCACCATCATGTACGCCATGGGTTGGACCTATTCGACGAAATGTATCGGGGCACATTCATGGGCTTTTTTGCCTGGGGTCAAAATCCCGCCTGCAGCGGGGCGCATGCCGGTAAAACCCGCGAAGCATTGAAAAATCTGACCTGGATGGTCAACGTCAATATTTTTGACAACGAGACCGGATCT
>JASFJF010000126.1:0-9560 GCA_050122255.1 Desulfobacterales bacterium | reverse complement strand
AATCCTGACGGGTCGATGCGGCTGTGTCCAATTCTATCTTCTTGTCGATTACACAGCCAATGGTATTTGCTTGACAGGATTTTGCAATCCAAGTAAGAAATTTAGTTTGATTTACAAATCCGAAGCGGAGGCATGCATGGATTATAAAAAGACGCTTAACCTTCCGAAGACCCCGTTTCCCATGAAGGCCAATCTTTCCAAACGGGAGCCGGAACAACTTCGCAAGTGGGATGAGGTGAACCTGCACCAGCAGGTTAGAAATTCCTCAAAAGGGCGGGAACGCTTCATTTTACATGACGGCCCGCCGTATGCCAACGGCAATATCCATATCGGCACGGCCCTGAATAAAATCTTAAAGGATATCATCGTGCGTTCCAAACAGATGGCGGGCTATGATGCCGTTTATGTCCCGGGCTGGGACTGTCATGGTCTGCCGATCGAACATAATGTCGACATTGAAATCGGGGAAAAGAAAAAAACACTTTCCCTTGCTGATGTGCGGCGATTGTGCCGGGCTTATGCTGAACGATTCATTGACATCCAGCGCGATGAGTTTAAACGGCTGGGGGTTATGGGGGATTGGGAAAATCCTTACCTGACGATGAACTACGCGTACGAGGCCACCATTGCCCGGGAATGCGGTAAATTTGCCAAAAACGGCAGCCTGTATCGCAGCAAAAAGCCGATCTATTGGTGCTTTACCTGCCAGACGGCGCTGGCTGAGGCCGAAATCGAATATCAGGATGAGTCGGCCCCGTCGATTTTCGTCAAATTTGCCCTGCGCGATGATCTCAGCTCTGTTTATCCGGCATTCGCCGGAAAATCTGTTTATGTCATCATTTGGACAACGACACCCTGGACGCTGCCGGCCAACCTGGGCATCGCCTTGCATCCGGAGTTTGCATATGTTGCCGTTGATGTCGGTCATGATACCGTTTTTATCCTGGCACGCGAGTTGATGGAATATTGTATGCAAACCTTTGGCATGCGGGATTATACAGTCCTTACCGAAATCGATCCCGGTGTGCTCGAAAATAAGCGCTGCCGTCATCCGATGGTCAAGCGAGATTCGATTCTCATCCTGGGCGACCATGTCACCTTAGAAGCGGGCACCGGATGCGTTCATACGGCCCCCGGGCACGGCCGTGAGGACTATGACGTCGGCCTAAAATACGGCCTGGATGTCTATTCGCCGGTAGATGATAACGGATGTTTTACCGATGACGTCGCTTTTTTCAATGGCCAATTTGTTTTTGATGCCAATAGCAACATCAACAAAAAACTCGCAGATATCGGAGCGCTGGTAGCCGAGGGCCAGATAGAGCATAACTATCCGCATTGCTGGCGCTGCAAGAAACCGGTTATTTTCCGGGCCACACCGCAATGGTTTATTTCGATGGACAAGACCGGCCTGCGTCAAAATTCTTTGGCAGCGATCGACAGGGTGACCTGGATTCCGCACTGGGGCCGCGAGCGCATTTACGGCATGATCGAAAACCGTCCGGATTGGTGTGTGTCAAGGCAACGGGCCTGGGGGGTTCCCATTGCGGTGTTCTACTGCAAAGACTGTGATGCAATCCTGCTGGATGACAAGATCATGGGCAAGGTCTATTCAGAATTTGAGCAGCACGGTGCCGACGTCTGGTTTGAAAAAGAAATCGCCGATTTTTTCGGCGATGGTGTTGCCTGTGCAGCCTGCGGGGGAAAATCATTTGTCAAGGAAAATGATATTCTGGACGTATGGTTTGATTCGGGTGTCAGCCACGCGGCAGTGCTCGAGCCCAGAGCGGATTTGCTATGGCCGGCGGATTTATATCTGGAGGGCAGCGACCAGCACCGTGGATGGTTTCACAGTTCATTGCTGACCGCTGTGGGGGTCCGTAAACAGGCACCTTACAAAGCCGTGTTAACCCACGGATTTGTCGTGGATGCTGAGGGCCGCAAGATGTCTAAATCGCTGGGAAATGTGATCGCCCCCAGTGAGGTCATTGAAAAATACGGCGCTGAAATTTTGCGGCTGTGGGTGACGGCAACCGATTACCGCGAAGACATCCGTATCTCTGAAAATATTTTAAAACAGCTCAGTGATGCCTATCGGCGCATCCGCAACACCTGTCGGTTCATGCTGGGCAACCTGTTTGACTTCGACCCGGCCGCCGATCCGGTATCATACGAAGCCATGCCTGAGCTGGATCGCTATGCCCTGCACAAGTTGCAGTCCATTGTCGAAAAAACGCTCAAAGCCTACGATCGGTATGAATATCACACCATCTATCATGCGCTTCACAATTATTGCACGCTTGACCTTTCTGCGTTTTATTTGGATATTCTCAAAGACCGCTTGTATACGTCGCCACCCAAATCGCGGGCGCGTAAAAGCGCGCAGACGGTCATGTACTTCCTGCTGGATGCTCTGGTGCGGCTGATGGCACCGCTGCTCCCATTTACGGCTGAAGAAATATGGGCGCACATGCCCGAACACAGTGATAAACTATCAAGTGTTCACCTCAGCCTGTTGCCTGAAGCAAATCCGCGTTGGAAAGATGAGCCCCTGGCTGAAAAATGGGCTTTGCTGTTGAAAGTGCGCGCCGAGACAACCAAGGCCCTGGAAGAGGCGCGGGCAAGGAAACAAATAGGGCACCCCCTTGATGCCACCGTAATTCTGTCTGTTAAAGATGACTTATTTGGCGTCCTTGAACCGTATGCTGACAATTTAAGATTTATCTTTATCGTTTCAAACGTGTCTTTGCGCAAGGACCAAAAGCTGGATGACTGCTATGTCAGTGAAAATGTTGAGGGGCTGTTCATCAAGATCGAGGCCGCACTCGGTAAAAAATGTGAACGCTGCTGGGTTTATGAGACCTCGGTTGGCTCGGACAATAACCGACCGACGATATGTGCGCGTTGCCAAAAATCACTGGATGAGATCCAATAAAAGGTTCGGGTTCAAGGGTTTAAAGGTTCATCGGTTTAAGGTTTTTGCCCCCATTTGCCGACAGTAACCAAACTCATCTCGTCGAGAACCGCTTTGGTTCCATTAGACGCCTTTTTAATGCTTAACCCTGAACGCAGAACCCTGAACCTTACAACCTTTGAAAAAGAGACATGTCCAAAAACAAATACGTCAAATTGGCTGCCATCGCCGGCGCAATCATCTTTCTGGATCAAGCCACCAAAATAATTGTCTTGCGGTCTATGCCCCTGCACGCAACCCTTCCGGTTATCGATGGTTTTTTTAACCTCACCCATATTCATAATCCGGGTGGTGCTTTCGGGCTGATGGCGAATCTTAGCCCGACGATGCGAAGCATTATTTTTTTGTTCGTATCATCGTTGGCTGTTGGCTTAATATTTTATTTCTACAAAAAGACGCCGCAACGTTATGCCTGGCTTTCGGCGGCATTTGCATTGATTTTTGGCGGTGCCATCGGCAACTTGATTGATCGAATTCGATTCGGCCGGGTTGTCGATTTTCTGGATTTCTACCTGGGCAACTTGCACTGGCCGGCGTTTAATGTTGCCGATAGCGCTATATCCATCGGCATTGGCATATTTTTATGTCACCTCGTGTTTAAAAAGATGCCTGATTAGAAGCCGTCATCCGGCCGCTCGATGGACGCTGCGAAATGGGTATAATTGTATTTGTGAGTTTTTTGTGAGCGCCGACCGGGTTGAAAGATCGCGGCCCGCTGCCCACTGTTGGGCTGCAACGCATGACAGGCAAAAATCAATTGACAGGCCTTGTGCCATGCCAGAAATCAATCATCAATTACTATCCAAATATCTGAAGGATTTAACCGCTGATCCCCAAAAGCAGTTTGCACCTGTGTACCTGCTTTTTGGTGAGGAGGTGCTGGTCAAAGAAGCCTACGCTAACCTTCTGAAGGCATTACTTCCCGGGAAGAATCGCCTGGCAAACTACGATCCGATGGAAGGTGTCTCCGAGAATATCTTTGATGCGATTGAACGGCTCAAAACCTTTTCGCTCATGCCGGGCACCAAGGTCGTCGCCCTGCTGGAATCCAGAATATTTCATGCTACACAAGATAAAGTGCGGCTGATCGAAAACTCGAAAAAGGCCTATGACAATGACAACAAAAGCAAGGCTGCTAAATACCTTTTAAGTTTGATGGGTAATCTGAACCTGTCATTTGAAGATGTCGATCCAGCCAGCCGTTCCAAAACGCTTGCATTTGCGGCTGATGTCATCAAAAGCGAAGCCTGGTTCGACGATCTTGTCGAATACTGCCGTCAGAATCAACATGAGATACCCGTCGCGTCAGACCATGCCGGCGCACTGCAAAAAGCAATCAAAAGGGGGTTTCCGTCAAACAACCACCTGGTGATCACCTCTGAAATGGTCGACAAGCGCTTGGGCCTCTATAAGGTGTTGAAAGAACTGGGGGTGGTCATCGATTGTCGTGTTCCCAGGGGAGACCGCCGGGCTGACCGCATGGCACAGGATGATGTCCTGCGGAAGAAAATGACCGAAATCCTGGTGCCGGTTAAAAAAAAAATGGACCACAGCGCCTATACCGCTTTGCTGGATATGACGGGTTTTGATTTGAGGACTTTTTGCAGTAATCTTAAACAATTAGTTGATTATGTCGGCCAACGCGATGCGATTACGGCAACAGATGTTACCTCGGTTTTGAGGCGTACCAAGCAGGACCCGATTTACGACCTGACCAATGCCATCGCAGACCGTCGGGTCTCAAAGGCCCTTTTTTATCTTAATTCGCTTCTGAACGCCGGATTTCATCCCCTGCAGATTCTGGCCGCCGTTGTGAATCAGATCAGAAGATTAATTTTGGCCAAGGATTATACCGACAGCCCACAGGCCAAAGGATGGCAAGCCAGTATTTCCTACACTGTTTTTCAGCAAAATATTATGCCGTCGGTTGTGGACTATGATCAATCCTTGCGGCAGACAATTAAAAAATGGAATCGGACCGAATCGGGGCCCGAAGATGCCGCGACAGATGTAGCGGGCGGTAAAAGAAAGAAAATAAAAAAGATTCAAACCGATTTAGTGCTTGCCAGAAATCCCAAAAGTGGTTACCCGGTTTACCAGCTGTTGAAAAAATCAGCTCATTTTACAAAAAATGAACTTTTAGCCGCCGTCGACCTCTTAAACGACACCGACGTTCAACTCAAAACGAGCAGCCAGGATCCTAAACTCATTTTGGACAGGCTGGTATTAAAGATCTGTAATCGACAAGCGGCGTCATCGTAGCGGTTGCGGGTTTCAGTGTTCAGGTGTGAGGCTCCAAAGGTCTGCCGCTGGCGGTTCTGGTGTCAGTTGTCAGGGCACATGAGTGTTCAGGTGTCAGGGAAGAATAGCGGGCTGACACCTGAACACCGAAACCTGAAACCAATTGTTTGTAACGTTGAAATCCTCAAGAGTGCGGGAGTTGGCCAAGTGGGTTTCTTTAGACAGCAGGAAGAGCATCTGGCGATGCGATTTATTGTCTGGCGCTACCAGAAGCTGGGCAAACCATCACCCAGTGAAGCCGAGCTCAGAATTCAGGCATCCCATATTGTATCCGACGCCCACCGGATTGCGCGCGAACGGGGGCGAAATATTGTTGCTATTATAAAAGATTTGGTCAATGATATAAAAAAATAGCCAATTGAGTTTAGACTGACATAATGCCTCAACAATAGGAAAACACGGTCCCTTTTGGAAATTTGAAGCGTTCAGTTTATGATCTAAGTTGAGCGATTGCCGAGGTTGCCGTAGCTACACGGAAAAAGATTATTTTTGATAAGGAGGATATATTTATGATGACAGACGAGTGGGTAGAGCAACTAACCTGCGCCATACAATGCACCCATTGCGACAAACAAATTGGCACCGATGACCACCGTATTTTATCGGTTTATGATCATCAGGCGATTTGTATGGATTGTAAAAGAACAGAAGAGCAAAGACCGGACTACGAAGAAGTATCCAAGCAGATGATCGGGCAATGCTTAATTGATACAGAGATGAAATGGGGAGATCCGCAGGGATATTGCTATCACCACTTTTATCCGTTTAAATGCTAAAAAATCCACATAACAGGATCGTCACTCAGATAATCGGTGACGCCGCGACCGATTTCATCGATCTCGGCCAGTTCTTGCTCCGATAGGGCAATCGTGCCTGCCGCGGCGTTGCCGGCGGCCTGATTGGCGTTGCGGGCGCCGGCAATGGCGCAGGTTTGTGAATGTGATATAACCCAGCCCAAGGCCAGTTGGCCCAGCGTGACTCCTTTTTGCTGTGCAATGGGTTCCAACCGCGAAAGTGCCTGCTGCACCCGGTCGTACGTTTGTGATTGATACAGCTTATTCTTTGCGCGCACATCCCCCTTCTCAAAAACGTGATCCGGACCGAATTTACCCGTCAAAAATCCCTGTGCCATCGGTGAGTAGGCCAGAATCGTAATTTTGTTTTCAATACAGTATGGCATCAAATCTTTTTCTACGTGTCGCCAGAAAAGTGAATACGGCGGCTGGAGACTATCAATTTGACCGTATTGTTTTGCTTCTTGCAGCTGAGAGCGTGAAAAGTTTGATACGCCAATCGAGCGTATTTTTCCCTGCTCTTTGAGCACATTCAAAGCTTCCATCGTTTCTGCAATGGGCACCGCATCAAAGCCAAATGAATCCGACGGCCAGTGGATTTGATACAGATCGATGTAATCGGTTTGCAGATTTTTGAGGGAGCGGTCGCAGGCTTGCTGGACATGGTCGTATTTCAGGTGGTTGGCAAATACCTTGGTGGCATAAATGACCTTGTCGCGGATATCGGATATCGCTGATGCCAGTACCTGTTCCGAATGCCCTTTACCGTAAACTTCGGCCGTATCGAAAGTGGTAATGCCGGCTTCGTACGCGGCCCGAATGGCGGCGGTTGTCTGTTTATCATCGATACCCACCCACATTTCCTTGCCGGCCTGCCACAGTCCCATGATAATCGCTGAAACCTGTATGTCCGAATTTCCCAGCTGGCGCTGTCTCATGATCTCCTCCATACTTTGGGTGACGGAATCAGTGGTTTTAGCCGCTATCAGTGATGTTAACCACTTAGAAAGCAAAAACAAGAAGTGCCATCGTCAATTATTCGCAATGGTTGCTCTTTTTCTATCGGGGACTTATGATATGAATGCCCAATTTTAATCCAAGCGGAGTGTTGTGACAATGGCAGAGAAAAATACTGATTTCTATGAGATTGACTCATTGCTCGGCAAAAAAGAAAAGACCGTCAGGGATACGGTCAGGGCATTTGTGGATCAGGAATGTATGCCCATCATCGCCGAGCATTTTGACAAAGGGACCTTCCCCATGCAGCTGATTGCCCGAATGGCCGAGTTAGGCCTTTTTGGTATTCACGTGGACGGGTACGGTTGCAGCCAGAGCAGTCATACCGTCTACGGGCTTATCTGTCAGGAATTGAGTCGCTGTGATAGTGGCCTGCGGGCGATGTTTTCGGTTCAAAATTCCCTGGTGATGTTTCCCATTTATCGATTCGGCTCTGAAAAACAGCGCAAAAAATGGTTACCCGAGATGGCCCGGGGCAATGTCATCGGTTGTTTTGGTCTGTCTGAGCCGGGATTTGGCTCAAACCCTGGCGGAATGGAAACGCGGGCTCAAAAAAAGCAAAACGGGTATGTCTTGAATGGCAAAAAAATGTGGATCACCAACGGCACCATTGCGAAGGTAGCTATTATCTGGGCCAAATGTGATGACGACATCCAAGGCTTTGTGGTGGAAACCAATAGGCCCGGCTTTCGCGCAACGCCGATCCAACGCAAGTTTTCCTATCGAACGGCACCGACAGCTCTAATCGAATTGAAGAACTGCACTGTTGATGGGGATCATATTTTGCCGGGTGCCAAAGGGCTTAAAACCATTTTCGAATGTCTCAATCTTGCTCGCTATGGCGTTGCCTGCGGTGCCGTTGGTTCTGCAGTGGCTTGCTATCGGACCGCCAAAGCCTTTGCCCTCAAGCGGCAGGTATTTGATCGAGCAATCGCCGGTTATCAGCTGGTTCAGGATCGACTGGTCCGCATGCTGGTGGAAATAACCAAGGCACAGCTCGTCAATTATCATCTGGGGCGACTGCTGGACACGCACCGGGCCCGTCCGGCTCAAATATCGCTGGCAAAAATGAACAATGTGCGTGAAGCTATTAAGATTGCCCGCATTGCGCGTGATGTTCTTGGTGCCAGGGGCATCCTGGCCGAGCACCAGAGCATCCGTCATTTGTGTGACCTGGAGGCGATTAGTACCCTGGAAGGAACAGACAGTATGCATACCCTTGTTATCGGGAAGGAGATAACAGGCATCTCGGCCTTCACCTAAATAGAGGTGTCAGGTATCAGGGGGCATAAGACTAAAATCAGAAAACAGCGAAAACATGCTTTCGATGCTGCATCTGAGGTGCAGGGGCTCGAAATAGGACACCGAAAGCCTGACAGCTGGACACTGAACCCATTTTATCACCCAGCTATTGAATACTTTGAGTATCAATGAACCTCATCAAAAAAGTTCTTTGATAAAGAGAATTATAAAGGAAAAATTGGAATGTACCTAGCCCATAAAATTATCAACGGTATGCCGCATTATTACATCCGCGAATCCTACTGGGACGGCAATCATTACCTGAGTCGCGAACTTTTTGATCTGGGAACCAGTCCGGGTGAGCACATAATCTACCCGGGCGGAAACGCTTTTTATGTTGATCCGGAAATAGAAGAGCATTTAGAGGCTCGTGGCGTCAATCTGCAGGCGGATGACCTCGAGGATATATTCTGGCCGTTTCTAAAGCCGCGCATTCAACATGCCTTGGACCATTTTCGCAATAGAGGCCAGCGGTCGCCACAAAAGCAGGCGCCTTCCAGTTGCGTCAAGACCGACTTGCCGGTGCATAGTTTCGATAAGCGCCGGCTGCACTATTTAAAATTTGGCCGCATGGAGCAGGGCTACCTTTGGCTCATGCCTGAAAAGGTGTTCGATATACTGCGCCAAAAATCCAGGGATGAGCTTGAACAGCAATTCATGGAAATGGAACGGCAATTGAATCCCCGGGAGTACAAAGCCTATGTATATGTGATTTTCGACATCAATCGGTACTTCAGCCAATCGTTTGCTGCCAAGAAACCTCAGTTCTTAAAGCAAAGTGATATCGATGCGTATTTTATCGACGAAATTTGCAAATTAAACGATGATGCTGTGTTCTGGACCGGCATGGCAACCGACAGGTGGTTGAATGAATATCTAACGCGCTATCTGTTTATGTTTTACGATTACGATTTTGCCCCCCGATCCTGGGTGGAAGACTATATCCGCAATTTCATCAACAGCCGGCGAGGCCATCGATTTGCTTCTCAAACCGCTTCGGTCTCAATGAAAAAAGCCGGTGCGATTTTTGATGAAAGCGAAACTGCGCTAAAAAAAATGGGCCGTCAGGAGCTAAGCCGCTTATTCCGGCGCAGAGCCCGGGAACTTCATCCGGATAAAGGCGGAGATCAGGAAAAGTTTGTTGAATTAACCCGTGCCTACGATTCACTTTT
>JASFJF010000125.1:0-9592 GCA_050122255.1 Desulfobacterales bacterium | reverse complement strand
CGAGTATTTTCGTTAAGGTCTTCAATCAAGATCAACTTGCCCATAACTGCCGGATATGTATCTTATTATAATTAAACCGCGATCATTTTGAGAATTCAAAGAACATCACGTTATGCGCCTGTTTCTGCCCCAATGTATCGCTTTTTGAGCGGCAATATTTTCCAGAAATGGTAATCTTTACCATCCTTGGATCACCCGCATCAGGCTGCGGCATGATTCAAAAGAGCCCTTTACTATTTAGATCAGGCGGGACCTTTTATCCGACATCCAGCAATTTTACTGATAGAAGCGTTGGACATTTCCCTTGGATTTGGCTCAGGGTGGAATGAGAGGCACTATCAAAAAGGTTTAAGATTTTATAACGAATTGGTGGCCGGCGACATCATCAAGCAGCGCGCGTTCCTTTTTTAGCTGGGTTTGCTCGTAGTCCTTGCGGCCCTTTTCTTTGAGTTTTTCAAGTGCTTTGCGTTTTTTTATGGCTGTCAATAAAGCCTGGCGAGTGGAATCACATTGAAGCTGGGCTTTTCTGACACATTCCAGCTGGGCTTTCAGCTCGGCTTTGAGAAAATCAATGAAATCAACATACAGTTTGAGCTCAGAGGCCGGCTGCCCTTGTTTTTGTCTGGTGTCCAGCTGTTGCTGGTTCTGACGTTTTTTATCTTTCAGATCCCTCAGGGCACGCTGCGCGGCCTGCAGGCGCTTTTTTCTATCAGCAAGCTCTTTCTGAAGCACTTCTTCCTGATAGCGGCGATGATTGAGCAGGGGTTCTAGCCTGAATCGGTACATGGCGGCCTACAGACGAAGGGTAAACTGAAGGTAATTTATCCAATCTGCGTTGAGCTGACATTCATGAGCTCAAAGATAAATGCTGTTGTCATCATTTTGACTGCCGTGATCTAGCCGGCCAAATTGGTTTTATGATTCAAACAGCCCGGTCAGTTGGGAAATGCTATCTTCAAAGGTACTCGTATCCTCGATATCCTGCTTTAAATAGCGGTTGACTTTGTCCATCATCGAGATGGCATAATCGATTTTCGGGTTGCTGCCGGCCACATATGCGCCGATATTAATCAAGTCTTCGGCCTTGCGATAGATAGCCATTACTTCCTTTAATTTACGGGCAGAGCGCTTTTGTTCTGAATCCACAATATCTTCCATAACCCGGCTGACACTGCCCAGTACATCAATGGCCGGATAATGGGCCTGATTGGCCAAATCTCGCGAAAGATTGATATGGCCGTCAAGAATGGAGCGCAGGGCGTCCGCAATAGGCTCGTTGGTGTCATCACCTTCCACCAATACGGTATAGAGCCCGGTGATGGTGCCCCTTGCGGCCGATGTCCCTGCCCGCTCGCATAATTTGGGCAAAACCGTAAAGACAGACGGCGTATACCCTTTGGTGGTCGGCGGCTCACCTAATGCCAGCCCGATTTCCCGCTGCGCCATGGCAAAGCGAGTGACCGAATCCATCATTAAATTGACATGGTGGCCCTGATCGCGGAAAAACTCAGCAATGGCAGTTGCAATATAGGCACCCCGCATGCGAATCAGCGGTAGATGATCCGAGGTCGCCACCACGATCACCGAGCGTTTGAGGCCTTGCGGGCCGAGTTCTTTTTCAATAAATTCATTGACTTCACGGCCGCGCTCACCAATCAGAGCAATCACGTTTACATCGGCAGCCGTTTTGCGGGCAATCATCCCCAGCAACACGCTTTTGCCCACGCCGGATCCGGCAAATATTCCGATTCGCTGGCCACACCCCAGGGTTAACAATCCATTGATGGCCCGGATGCCCAAATCGAGCGGCTTGGTTATCCGCTTTCGGGATAAAGGGTTAACCGGCATCCCGTATATCGGATATTCGCATTCAACATGTATCGGTCCTTTGTTATCAATGGGATTGCCAAGACCGTCGATGACCCGCCCCAAAAGACCTTTGCCGACAGGAACAACCGCTCTTTGCTTGCGGGCAACAATCAAACAGCCGGGACCGATGCCCCGCATGTCCTCTAAGGGCATCATCATGACCCTATTGTCACGAAACCCCAGAACCTCAGCGCTGATCTTGCGCAACTCGCCTTTGGTATAAATGTCACACACGGTGCCCAGCTTGGAGACCGGCCCCCGGGCTTCGATGACCAAACCGACGATATGGGTCACTTCTCCGTTGGCCTGAATGGTGCAGGTCGAATCCAGGCATTGGCGATATTTATCCAGGTGCAATGAGGTTGCCATCGCTTCTTATTCGCTCTCCTGTTTGGGCTGTGAAAACTGTACCCGAAATGCTTCTTCAATGGCTTCAAATTGCTTTTCAATGCGTGCATCGATGTCTCCCCGATCGGTTTCAATCAGACAGCCACCGCTTTGAATCGAGTCCTGGGCCTCTAAGTCGATGTGATCGAAATTTTGCAGGAACTGGGTGAAATGAGATTGGGTGCTCTGAATGAACTGCAGATCGTCGGGGTTGAGTTTGATTTTTATGTTACCCGGATTGTCGACCCGCGCGAGTGCTTCACCTGCAACGCAGGCAACTGTTTCCCGGGTTGTTTTGATCTCATGACAGACAATTTTTCTGGCAATCGACAGCGCCAGATGCGTCACTTCTTTTTCAAGCTCTTGATGAATTTCAGCCCGAATATTTTGAAATTGCTCAAGAACACGTTGCAGGCTTTCAACAACACGCTGCGCTTTATTCGATCCGGTCTCAAAACCCACCTTTTTGCCTTCCAGAAAGCCCTTTTGAAAAGCGCTTTCTTTAATATTATCAATCGCAGGTCCCGGCTCTGCAACGGGTGTTGCTTTTTCGGCAGTTGTATGCAGATCCGTCGAGCAGGTTGGATTTGGATCTATATCATGAAACTGCGAGCGCTTAAATTCGCTGTTGCTTGCCCGGCGTTTATCATTATCTGCAGTTTCATCCACCGGGATATGAGGGAAATAATGTAGATGGAAATCATCCATGAGCGCTTGTGATTTTTTTTTTATGGCTTCAGTCAACGATATCATCTCCTCGGCGGCCGGCAATGATCAGCTCTCCTTTGGTTTCCATCTCCTGAATGATATTGGTAATATTTTGTTGTGCATCGGTGACCTCTTTCATGCGAACAGGCCCCATATCTTCGATCTCTTCCTGCAGCATCTCGCCGGCGCGTTCCGACATATTTTTAAAGATCTTATCACGAACCTCATCAGAAGCTGCTTTAAGTGCAATCGCCAGTTCCATGGTCTCGACCTGGCGCAATAATTTCTGTACACCGCGATCATCGACCAGCAAGATATCTTCAAACACAAACATACGTTGTTTGACCTGTGCAGCGATTTCCATGTCGGCCTCTTCCAGCTCGTTTAAAATCAGCTCGCTGGATATCTCATCGGTCTGATTCAACATCTCTGCCAACCGATCAATGCCGCCGGTGACATTTGAGATCGAATTTTGTTTGGTTTTCAAGATCTCTTTCAAAACCGCATTGACCTCATCGACAATAGCAGCGGTCACTTTATCCAGATTTACAACCCGCATCGCTACTTCTGTTTTGATTTCATCCGGCAGTTTAGCAATCACATCGCTGGCAATACTGGTCTTAAGGTGCACCAAAATAATGGCAATCGTTTGGGGTTGCTCATCTTTGATCAGGTCATAAACCTGATCAGCCTTCAGTGACTGGATGGCCGCTAGGCCATGGGTTTCGCCATTTCCATCGAGCGCAGATTTTGACTGGGCGCTGGCGGCAGCGGACGATTGCCTTGATTTATGCCCCTGGGCAACAGCTGCAAATTCCTTAGCGACCTGGGCTACCACCTCAGGCGAGATGGTCCGGATCTGAGACAAGTGTTGATGAATGCGCTCTTTTTCCGTATTGCTCAATCGCCGCAGCAACCGCTCGGATAGCGGTTTACCCAGCGCGTAAATCAGGATGGCCGCTTTTACCGGCCCTGCTATGTTTTTAGAATCCATGCGTTTGAATACCTGGCAAATCCAAGACGGTGTGCATGAGAAACGCTATTCTTCCTTCAGCCAGTCCCGCATTACACCCACCGACGCCTCGTTATCGCTGGTGATCAGTTGCGATATCTCATCTTTGAATGCCAGCAGTTTGGGATCGGCACCATATTCGTTTTCCAGTTCCCCGACCGTCTTAGGAAGCTGCCCCAATATTTCAGTATCGCCGGCAGTGTGCGCAGTCAGCCATTTCATCAGGGGTTTCACCACGAACATAAAAGATAGAATCAAAAATAAACTCAAAAAGGCGTATTTAAAGTAAGGCCTGTACTTTTTCAGCTGCTCTAACCAACGGTCCACCGCTGATTGAACCTCGGATTGATCCACCTGGGTACTTTCAAATGGAATGTTGACAACTTCAACTTGATCACCCCGATCAACATCAAAATTAACTGCCCGTTTGACAAGATTTTCGATTTTGGCTAGCTCCTCGGTTGTACGCGGCACATACGCCAATTGAGTTTGACCGTCTTCAGTCACATTGGACTGATAGGTGCCATCGACCATCACCGCCACCGAGATGCGTTCGATGCCCCCCACCGGCTCCAGGGTACGACTGGTCAATTTGCCGATTTCATAGTTAACGGTTCGGTCCTGTTTGGCAAAAGTCGTATTTTCGTCCTGCGGGGTCTCGTTTAGGGTGCCCCTGCTTTCAGGCAAATTCGATTGAATTCCAGGGATGCCTTTGGGGATTAAATCGTTTTCTTTGGCCGTTTCATTGAAGGTCTGTTCGCTGCGCACAACCTGATTTTCCGGCAAATAGCGCTCTTCGGTCAATTCATGTTGCTTAAAATTCAGCGCGCACGATACGCGCACGATGGCCCGGTTGGCACCTAGCGCCTTTTCCAACATTGATAAAACACGATTTTCCAGTTTGCGTTCGACTTTGAGCTGATGGTCCAGCTGATCCGAACTCAGGGTTGTCACTCCCTCAGCGTTATGCCGACCGGTTAACAAACGGCCATTGCTGTCGACCACGGTGACATTTTTGGGGTTTAGGCGCGACACGCTCGAGGACACGAGGTGTACAATGCCTTGAACCTGTTGCTGCGATAGCCATTTGCCGTGGTGCAATTTCAGAACAACTGATGCGGATGCTGCCTCTTCGGATTCGATAAAAAGCGACTTTTCCGGCATCACGATATGGACGCGACAGCTGTCAACCTCTTCAAATCCATTGATGCTGCGTGCGAGCTCACCCTGGAGCGCTCTTTGATAATTTACATTTTGAGCAAACTCGGTCATGCCCAGTTTGGTGTTGTCAAAGAGCTCGAAACCCATGCTGCCGCCCTGGGGTAATCCTTCAGACGCCAATGCCATTCGGGTTTCGTAAATTCGTTCTTGCGGTATCAGGATCGTACTGCCGTTGGTCGAAAGCTGGTACGGTATTTTTTGATCCTTCAATCGATTGAGGATGACACCAGCGTCATTGGCATCCAGATGGCTGTACAGGGGATGAAATTCGGGTTTGCCAGCCCAATTCATTAAAAGCACAAAGCCCGTCATTGAGCCCACGGCAAGTGCCAAGAGCACAATGCGCTTGCCGAAGCTAATGCTTTTAAACAGGTTTTGAATTTGGGCGATGATTTGACGAAAAGGCATTGACGATCTCCGATTTTAGGCTGACATGCGCATGATCGTTTCATAAGCTGAAATAATTTTATTGCGGACCTGCATGAGCAGCTGAAAAGCCACGGCCGCTTTTTCCATAGCGATCATGGTCTGGTGAATATCTTTTTGCTTCCCGGCCGCAAAATCCTGGACGGCATTATCGGCAGCCGCATGTAACTGACTGACTTCATTTAGAGAACGGGTCAGCATCGTGCCAAAGGACGCCGAATCGGGCTGGGGTTCGGTCCGGGTGCCCGCCTGCGGGCCGCTCAAAGAAGGCAGTTCTTTTGGAAGGGTGACTTCATTCATCATTATTGTCCTATTTCCAGCGCTTTAAGCGCCATATCTTTGGCGGATTGAATGGCGGTGACGCCTGCCTCATAACTGCGGGTGGCTGATATCATATTTACCATCTCTTCCATCAGATTGATATTGGGCATCGCCAGATATCCATTATCGTCTGCATCCGGATGCGTCGGATCATATTTCATAACCGGTTTACGGCTATCCTCAACGATGCCAACAACGGAGACCTCCTTCAAATATTCTTTTTGCCGGTTGCGCAAAATATCGCGAAATGAGACCTCCGGTACCTGGGCTGCAAAAACCGGATCTTTACGGCGATAGGGTCCGCCGGTCTTGGTACGGGTAGTGTTGATGTTCGCTAGGTTGGCGGATATAATATTCATGCGAAGCCGTTGGGCTGATAAACCCGAGGCACTGATATGAAGCGCATCAAAAAAATCCATGATTATTGTCCTCCTTTGATGACGTTCTTAAGACCTTGAAATTTTTTCCGAATAAGTTGTGCAGCGGTCCGATACAGTATAGTGTTTTCCGCCAGTTTACCCATGGTGCGGTCCAAATCGACCGTATTGCCATCGGCCCTCAAATTGAACGGCGGCGGATCACTGGCTTTGATCTTGACCCCATCCGTTGATTGCCGGCGGCCCGTTAGGTGCAGGCGGCCGGTGCGGACCAGCTTTAAGGTACCGGAATGCCCCCCTTTTTTTTGGCGTACATCTTCCATAACAACCTCAAATGCTTTGTAATTCGGCGTATCGATATTGGCGATATTTGACGTCAAAACCCGGTGCCGCAACGAACCCCGGTTAAGGGTTTTTTGCAACCTTGAAATCGCCCCTTCAAATAGCGTCTGGGATGGCATTTATAAAATTCCCCTTATATGTATTTTTATGGTAACCATTCGAGCAATATTCATACCATACTGGCGGATATCGTTCATAATCTGCGTTTATCTAAAATTATAAGTAATTACAAATAGTTGTTAAAAAAATTCGATGGGGTACAGACGCATTCAGCGGCAAAAGTTACCGTTTGTGGGCCAGCATTAAGCCCCATCTGCAGCTGGAATTTCTAACGGCTTTGCGCTTGGACCGCTGTTTCAGCCTCAGACGCTTCCATTTCTTGCTTGTATTCCTTTAATTTGTTGCGCAACGTCCGGATGCTGATGCCCAGCAATTCTGAGGCGCGGGTACGATTGTCATCAACATCCTGCAGGGTTTTGGTAATCAGCTTTTTTTCCATTTCTCTGACGGTCATGCCGACCTGAATCGATATGGCTGACTGGGAAGTACCTTCCGAATCACCTGGTTCCAAAAACAGGTGCTCGGGCAACAGTTCGGGCCCGTTGCTGACCAGCACAGCCCGCTCGATCGTATTTTCCAATTCCCTGATGTTACCGATCCATTTTTTACCGGCCAAGTGTGCCAGAGCCGCATCGGAAATTTTCATCATACCGCGTTGATTGGCCTGGCAAAATTTCTCGACAAAATGCGCCACCAACAAAGGGATATCCCCTCTGCGCTCTCTGAGTGGCGGAATGGTAAACGGAACCACATTAATGCGATAAAAGAGATCCTCGCGGAATTTGCGTTCTGCAACTGCCTTCTTCAAATCCACATTGCTGATGGCCACTACCCGGGCGTTCATGGGCACCGGTCGGCTGCCACCGATCCGATCGATTTCCCTTTCCTGTAAAACACGCAGCAATTTGGCCTGCAAGGGAGGCGTCATTTCGCTGATTTCGTCCAGCACGACGGTGCCATGTTTGGCAAGTTCAAATTTACCCATTTTGCGGCCGACCGCCCCGGTAAAGGCGCCTTTTTCGTGACCGAAAAGCTCGCTTTCTGCCAAGGTATCCGGTAATGCTGCGCAATTGAGTGCCACGTAGGGCTCATCTGAGTAGCCACTGTGCGCATGAATGTATGCCGCCAGAAGTTCTTTTCCAGTTCCGCTTTCTCCCTGAATCAGGATTGTTGAGCGACTGGCAGCTACATTTTTTGCCAACTTTAAAATATCAAGTAATTTCGGATCTACAGTGATCAGTTTTTTATCTGTTTTCTTAGATTTAACAACGGTTTTTGAAGAGCGTGTTTGAACTTCTTCATTCATACACCCCAAAACTTTTTTGACGGTGGCTACCAGGGTTTCAAATGAAAACGGCTTTAACAAATAATCCGCTGCCCCCGCCTGCATGGCCTCGACGGCATTATGAATGGATCCAAAGGCCGTAATGACAATGACAGCAATAACCGGCTTTATTTTTTTTATGGCGCCGATGAGTTCCAAGCCTGACATTTCGGGCATCTTTAAGTCCGTAATCACCAGACGAACGGGATCCTTTTTGATTTTCACCAAAGCGTCCGTGCCGCTGGCAGCGCTTTCGACGTTAAACCCACTTCGCGTGAGCGCGTGCGAGAGCGCGCTGCGCATCTCGGATTCATCATCAACGATTAAAATTGGCGCGAGGCCCATATCTAAAACTCCGCTTAATCCTTTGATGTTTCATCATCATTGCTTTTATATTCACTCCACACAGGTAAACGCACAACGCATTTGGTCCCTCGATGGCTGCTGCTAATATCGATGCATCCGCCGTGCATTTTAACGATATTATGAACAATGGTCAGCCCCAAACCGGTACCTTTCTTGCGCGTGGTGTAGAAGGGATCAAAGATCTTTGACAATTCGGTCTTCGCAATTCCGCAACCGGTATCAACAAAATGCACTTCGGCTAAATGCGCACCAGCAACATCGTAGGTTTTATGACTAGAAACATGCAACCGCCCACCGTCGGACAGGGCCTGAATGGCATTGAGTACCAAATTCAAAAAAACCTGCTTGAGCAATTCCAGATCACCTTTAACAAGCATTGTTTCGGTGGTCAGGTCGGTCTGAACATTGATTCCATCCTGAGCATCCAGCAAATGGCCGGCAAAAAACAGGGAATCTTTCAACGCTTCGTGCACATCCAGCACCTGCTCGTCCAATTGCTGTTCCGGTCCTATAAACAGTAGCATATTAGAAACAATATTGTTGATGCTCTTGACACCCGCTGAAATATGTTCAGCCAATGTCTTTAGCTCTTCAGAATCCTGCAGGTCGGCGATGAGCATCGTGGAAAAAAGCTCGATGCTGCCCAATGGATTGCGGATTTCATGTGCAATTCTGGCGGCCATCTCGCCCATTGCAGATAGACGACCTGTTCGTTTGGCCTGCAACTCCAAGCTTTGCATTCGCGTAATGTCGGTTAGGGATAAAACGGTTCCAATATTGTCGTCGCTATTCGAAGTCAGCGGTGAAATGGCGACATTCAGATGCAGGTCGCCTTTCTGGTTGGCGGGCACCATGATGGTTTGTATCTCGGTGGTCTCTTTGGTGTTTAAAATATCGGTAAGGTTCAGAGCTGGATGACTAAAATAATCGGCCGCAAATACCCCATCAAACGTCTGCCCCAAAACATCTTGGGCGGCCAGTCCCGTAATTTTTTCTGCGGTGCGGTTAAAATTGATGATTTTACCATTAGAATCCAATGCCACAACACCGGTGGGAAGGCTTTCAATGAGAGGGACTAAGTATCGATTTTGTTTGCCCGACAATGGATATGCAGCTGTATTTAACGCCGTCATATGATTTTCCGAAATTTCAGCTATTAAAGTAAAATCCTGATTTTAT
>JASFJF010000124.1:0-9595 GCA_050122255.1 Desulfobacterales bacterium | reverse complement strand
CGGAAATCTGGACATCGACTTTGTGGCCCGCAACGGCCGTATTGAAACCTCTCCCATCCGGCTTGAAATCGACGGGTATCCGATCAGCTTACACGGCTCGGTGGGCTTTGACAAAAGCCTTGACTATATCGCCAAAATTCCGATCACTCCCAAGCTGGTCGGCGATAAAGCTTACACCTACCTTGAAGGCGTCACCATTGACGTGCCCATCCGCGGTAATTCATCCAATCCGGACATCGACAAAGGTACCGTTCAGCAGGCCTCAACCAGCCTGGCCGAACAGGCGCTTCAAAAATCAGTGCAGAAAGGCGTGCAGAACGTTCTTGAACAGCTGCTAAAAAAATAATGCCAGCCATATCAAGGCCGGATCCCATTGCCCCGAAACATCATGTTTAAACTTTCACGGTCCCATCTCAAGATAAGCCGCATCATCAAAACAACGCCTGCTGCACTCTGGGATATGCTCACCGACACCATGAGTTGGCCGCAGTGGGGCCCCACGGTCAGAGCCGTCCAGTCTAAAACCCGGTATATTCGGGCCGGTTCAACCGGTCAGGTGAAAACGGTTTTTGGCTTTTGGGCGCCGTTTGTCATCACCGAATGGACAGAGGGGCAATACTGGTCATGGCGTGTTTTTAACATCCGGGCCACCGGCCATCGCATTGAAATTATCGATGACAGATGCTGCCGACTCATTTTTGAGGTGCCGCTCTGGGCAGGTCCGTATGCACTTATCTGCAGAATCGCTGCCGGTCGGATTGCCCGATATCAGGAAACCGGCCATTCGCACAACTCAAATCCGGTTAACAATGATTGACACGACATTTTCACTTCTCTATACTTCAGGTGTGTCGAATGAATCGACTGCACGTCCAAACCACAAACACAAGCCTTTGAGCGAACCGTAGCGTTCATGTCAAAAATCGTTGACCTTCAAGATTATCGAACCAAAGCAGTTGAACAACGCGCTTTCGGCCCCTGGCAAAAACGCTTTGGCGAGGTTTACGATGCGAAGACACGCCTGTCGGACTTGTCAGATAAAACCCTCTTCTTTCTGGCACAGCCCGGAGAAGACAGTTCCGTGGCTTATTATGAAATGATCATGGGCGTTCTGGGCCTGGGACCCGCCACCAAATTCAACTATCTGCCGACCGAACAGCAGATGCAGGTTGTCGACATTCATCTGTTTTTAGCAGACCACATGCGCTTTGAAATGATGTGTCGTCTGCAATGGCTGGCCACACATGCCTGTCAAGACTGCAGTATTATCGACCTGGTCGAGAATCACAGGCAGCTGCGCGACGACTGCAAGGCGAACCCGCCGGGGCTGTCTGCCGGTCATCCAGGCCACGCGACCTATCAGAAGCTTATCCCCCGGGAAAAAGAAGTATTCATTCGCCAATTGTTACGGGAAGCATTGGAGAAATTTGAGGAACGCATCGAGTCCTAAACAACGGTAGGCGAAGGATAGCAAATAGCGCTGCTTTATGAAAGTGTCTCAACCAAATAGATACAACCATGAAGCGCACGAAGAACACGAAGAACATAAAAAAATGCTGGGGTTCTTCGTGGTGAAATAAATGGTCACGAAATGTACAGGTATTCATTTCAGGCACCTGCCGACTCAAATACTTCGATGCCTTCGATATGTCCCCCGCCGAATCCCGCCATGGTTTCGGCCGCAATGGTCAAGCCGTCCGTTAAGTGCCGGCTTTCAATGCCCGGAACCGCATAAGCATAAAAAAAGACCTGAGTCGTATCTTGGCGCACACGCGTTTTTTCATCGGCCCCCTGGCACAGGACACACACGATTTCGGTTTCGTCCCGCAGCACAATCTCATCGGCTTTACAGACAAATTCACGCCCGCCCATGCCGGCACAGAGCTCACCCTTATCGGCGACGTCCAGGGTCAGGCTGCCGTTGAAACGCTCATAATCGGTGACGGCCACCAGAATACCGGCACACATTTCAGCCATAAAATGGGCATCCACAACCAGATCGTAGCGCGGAAAACCACTGTGAACGGTGCGCTTGAGATGTTTGGTCAACGGGCAATCAAATCCGAAGCTTTGAAAAAACCCATCATAGGTCTCAATACGACTGGTAATTTCTGCCAGGGTCTGCCGCTTTCTCATCTTGCGCAGCAGTTTGCGCTTGTGCTGATCAAATCCTGCCGGGTTTTCGCGATTGCGGCACCCCCTGATCAGGGTTAGCCCAAATGCCACGCCCGGATATGTCTGCGTGTATCGTGACGACAGCCTAAAATCAGGAAACATTTCCATCCCCCTCTATGGTCTTTTTGATCAAAATTTAAACCGGAAAGATTTTCCCCGGATTCAGAATGCCGTTGGGATCAAACAGTGTTTTGATTCGCTTCATCCACTCCAGGCTTTTACCGTGCTCGGCAGGCATGTATTTTTTCTTCCCCAGGCCCACGCCGTGCTCGCCGGTAGCGGTCCCGCCCAGATCAAGGGCTTTAGAGACCAGGCGCTGGACCAGCTGGTCAATTTGGTCCCATTGCTTTTGGTCGCCTTTTTTGCCGGGAATATTAAAATGCACGTTACCGTCACCGGCATGGCCGAACGTGTACCCCAAAATGCCGGTGCGCTTCATTTCTTCACCGATGGTGGCAATTATCTCCGGGTAGGCTGTATTGGGAACAGCCACGTCAACCACCAGGGTACCGCAATCCGGATGGCTGCGGATTATCATCTCGCCGAGCGCGTGGCGGGCCTTGAAGATATGGTCCCGCTCGGCTTTGCCCAGACCGGATCTAAATTCCGTGCAACCCTGTTCGTTGCAGATCTCCTGGCCCATTTCTAAAACTTCGGCCAGATGGCTGGCGGTGGAGCTATGAAACTCGACAAAAAGCGTGGGCGAGACATTCAGGCCCAGCTGCTCTTCGCGATTCATGAGTTCAATGCATTCGGGACCCAGCAGCTCCAGTGCGGCCGGGTTGAGGCCTGATCGGATGATCTCAAAAACGGCTTTGCTGGATGCTTCCACGGAGGGAAAGGTGGCAATTGCGGCCGAGTATTCAACTGGAAAACCCACCAGGCGCAGGGTGGCAGCCGTCACAACACCCAACGTGCCTTCAGATCCCACCATCAGATGGACCAAATCATAGCCTGATGAGGTTTTGGCTGCGCGGGTGCCCAGCTCGATGATCTCGCCGCTTGCTAAAACCACTTCCAGCCGCAGGACATAGTCCTTGGTGGAGCCATAATAGACGGTGCGGGTGCCGCTGGCATTGTTGGCAATCATACCACCAACGGTGGCTTGGGCCCCGGGATCGGGTGGAAAAAACAATCCCGTGTGCCGCAGTTTTTCATTCAGGTGCTGATAGATAACACCAGGCTCCACATCGGCCTGAAAATCTTCGGCGCGAATACCCAAAATACGGTTCATCTGTGAAAAATCCAACACAAGACCTCTGTGGATGGGGATCGGATTGCCTTCGAGGCTGGAGCCGGAGCCCCAGCCGGTAACCGGGATACGGTGGTCGTTGGCGTACCTCAATAAGGTCGCCACCTCATGGCGATCCACCGGCCAGATGACCGCTTCAGGCCGGCTGGGGGCATGCTGCGACTGATCCTTGGCGTGCAGGTCAAGAACCGACTCGCCGGTGGAAAAGCGATCCGGCGCAACCAGGGTCCGCAGGGCTCTAATGTGCTTGTTGTCAAGAGAATTGAATTTCAACCGGGCCACCCATGGGTTTTGGATTTAGTTTTGGCAGCATTTTTCAATTTGAATAAGTCTTGACTTCATTGTGTAACCTATATAGGAAAGAATATCAAAATAAAAAATGAATCGCATTCAGTTCCACCCGCCCCAGGCATCCATCGTCTCACAAAATACATGTGCTGCATCTATATTAACGATCAACCTCTAAAAAGAAGGAGGGTCATGATGAAAAAAAATATGTTTATCATCGGTTGGGTATTGCTGGTGGGCCTTTTTAGCATCTCTTTTTCTATGATGCCGGCAGATGCCCTGGCAAAGAACATCAAAGTCGGCGTCATCGATTGCTACAGCGGTCCTGCTGCCTTTTTTGGTAAAGATGCCCTTAACGGATTCAAGCTGGCATTAAAAGATATTAACCAACAGGGCGTATTGGGCAAGAAAATTGAGTTCACAACGCGTGATTCAAAATTTAAGGTGGACCTGGCGCTGAACTTTGCCAAAGAACTGGTCTTACGTGAAGACGTGAATATTCTGGTCGGCACGATCAACAGCGGAGCTGCGCTGGCCATATCAGAAGCGGTGGCCAAAAGGGAAAAGGTGCCGTTTATCGCCTGGATCTCTAAAAGCGAAAACATTACCGGCAAAAAAGGCCATCGCTATGTGTTCTCAGCCGGCGAAAATACAGCCATGGCCGGCAAATCCGGCGGGGTGGCCCTGGCGACCAAGCCCTACGTCACCTACTGGATTGCCGGAGACGACTATGAATACGGGCACGCGATTGCTGATGCCGCCTGGAGAAACCTCAAAGCGCGCAAACCGGAGGTGCAGGTCATCGGCAAATCCTGGTGGAAGGTCGGTGAGCCCGATCTGGTTCCCTACGTCACATCGATCATGGCCGCCAAACCGGATGCGGTTATCTTTGCCACCGGAGGTGCCAGCATGGTCAATATAATGAAAACCATCAAGGCCACCGGCATGGCAGACAAGATGGGGATTTATATTCACAGCGCCACCGATCACGCCGTCTTAAAGCCGCTGGGAATGAATGCGCCTGAAGGTGTTATGGGTACCATCGATTACCACTTTTATCATCCGGATCTTTCGGCCAACCGGAGCTTTGTCAATGCCTATAAAGCTGCTTATGGCAACCCGCCCGGTTTTCCGGCCTTTCAGGCATATATTACCGCCCATTTTATTGCCGAAGCCTATAGAAAAGCCGGCTCGCTGGATACCGAAAAGTTCATCGATGCCCTCGAAGGTCTTCAGATCCAGAGTCCGGCGGGCAGGATCGAAATGCGGGCCTGCGACCATCAAGCAATTTTGCCGATGAATTTTGGCGTCACCAAATTATCTTCCGAGCTGGGGGTTGCCATTTCCACCGATATCTTAACGCTGCGGGGAACGGAAGTGATGCCCTCATGCCAGGAAATCATGGAGGCCCGGGGCCAATAAAGTGCCCGTTGCATTAATCCACCTGTCTGTTCCGCAGTTGAAAATCAGTCCTGCTCGGCGGGCCGTTACACCGAGCAGGATTTTGCATCTATGTGCTTCGGTGGTCAGATCTTTGGTTGGAATAATAAAATGTAAAGATTTAAGCGTTTACGGGAAAGATAGTGATGAATGCTGGAGAGGGGATACCCATTGCGGCTTTAAGCATCACCTTGCTGGTGGGACTGAGCCGGGCCATGATTTTGTTTATTGTGACTTCGGGCCTGAGTTTTGTGCTGGGTGTACTGCGAGTGCCCAATGTGGCCCACGGCTCCCTATATATGATCGGTGCATTTGCGGCCTACAGCATCACAACTCAGTTCGGAGGCGGGGCCATGGGTTTCTGGCTGGCTCTTATCTTAGCGCCTCTGGTGGTTGCGCTCATAAGCCTGATCGCCGAGCGATCGTTGTTCCGCCATCTTTACGAACGCGAGCACCTGATGCTGCTGTTGTTTACATTTGCCTTGATGTTAATTTTAGGCGACCTGACCAAAATCGTCTGGGGCGCCGATTACCGATCGATCATGCCCCCCCCGGTTTTGCAGGGCTCGATATCGGTTTTGGGGTCACCGTTCCCTAAATACAATCTGTTTTTATTAATTATCGGACCGCTGGTGGCGGTCGGGCTGTGGTTGTTTTCCACCAAGACCAAAATAGGCAAAATTGCCCGGGCCGCCGCCGTTGATATGGAAATGGTCGGCGCCATCGGCATTAACGTCAGCTGGGTTTTTGCTTTTGCTTTTGTGCTTGGGTGCCTGCTTGCCGGCCTGGGGGGCGCCCTGGTTTCACCGACGATCAGCGTAACGATCGGCATGGATCACAACATCATTATCGAGGCCTTTTTAATTGTTACCATCGGCGGGCTGGGAAATATGTGGGGTGCCCTGGTCGGTTCGCTGATATTTGGTGTCACCCAATCTTTCGGCGTATTGCTGTGGCCGCAGTTTGCGATCATTTTTCCATATTTGGCGGTGGTGATTATTTTAACCCTGAAGCCTACCGGCATGCTTAAATCAGTATGGTAGAAAGGAGCTGGCGTTGTTTGGTGAGTTGATCCGGCAAAAATCGTTTGGCGTCAGTCTCGTTTTGTTTTTGGCCCTGCTGGTGGCGCCATCCTTCCTGCCCCGTTTCTACATCTACATTTTGGCTGTCATTCTAGTGACTGCACTGCTGGCTATGAGTCTGAATTTATGTGTCGGCCATGGGATGCTTTTTCAATTTCACCACGGGGTCTTTTACGGCGTCGGCGCCTACACCGCCGGGCTTTTATTGACCAAAACATCCCTGCCGTGGTGGATTGCGTTCATCGCAGGGCCCCTGGCGGCAGCCCTGGCCGGATTGCTGATCGGCATGTTCTGTATCCGGTTGAACCGACTGTATTTCGGCATGCTACAGATTTCTCTGGGATCTTTGATCTGGGCCATTGCTTTTCGCTGGTACGACCTTACCGGCGGTGATGACGGCATTCACGGCATCCCCATTCCTGATTTTATTGCATCCACAACCAGCTCTTATTTTTTTGTTTTGATCGTTACGGGCATTTGTTTGTTCCTGATGTTTCTTATCTTAAAATCGCCCTTCGGCTCCACCCTGCAGGCCATTCGCGACAATCCGGATCGTTGCGCGGCTGTGGGCATCAATGTCCGTCGCCACCAGCTGATGACCATTGTCATCGCTACATTCTTCGGAGGGGTGGCCGGCGTCCTCTTTGTTATCGTGGAAGGATCCATTTTCCCGGATCTGCTGTTCTGGACGCTATCGCTGGAAATATTCATCATGTGTCTGCTGGGTGGTTGGTTTACATTTGCCGGTCCCATTTTAGGAGCCACTATAATTGTATCCCTGCGCACCTTCGTTGGAACCTACACAGAGTACTGGACACTCATTCTGGGCGTTATTTTAATTTTACTGATCTTCTTTTTACCGGAAGGTATAATGGGCACGAACTACCGGCAGCTTTTTCGGTCCCGGACGAAATATAACGGTCAATATCAGATGGAGTAAATGAATGCTTCGCGTGGAAAATTTGCATAAAGCATTTGATAACTTCAAAGCCGTAGACGGTGCGCATCTCTCTGTGGAAAGAGGGCAGCTGGTGGCGGTGATCGGCCCCAACGGAGCGGGCAAAACCACCCTATTTAATCTAATCTGCGGACAACTGCAGCCCGACAAGGGTAAGATTCTCTTAGCTGACGAAGACATCAGTAAATTGCCCCCCCATGTCATTTGCCGTAAAGGCATTGCCCGCTCATTCCAGATCGCAAATATATTTCCGCGACTGTCTGTCTTTCGCAATGTGCAGGTTTCGGTTCTTTCACAGCAGAAGCTCAGTAACAACCTGTTCCATCCCGCTGCTCGACTGGCCGTAGACGAATCCGACCATATTCTGAGAAGCGTCGGCCTTTCGGATAAAAAAATGGATCTGGCCGGTTCACTATCCCATGGTGACAAACGCATTCTGGAAATTGCCATCGCCCTGGGAAATGAGCCGGAGTTGCTAATTTTAGATGAACCCACCGCTGGCATGTCTCCGGAAGAAACAACAACCACCATGGCCTTAATCCAACGTCTGGCCGATGAGCAGGGTCTGACCATTTTATTTTGTGAGCATGATATGGAGGTTGTTTTTGGTGTGGCGCAGAGCATCATGGTCATGCAACAGGGAAAGACGATTGTTCAGGACACTCCACAAACCGTGCGGCAAAATGCTGATGTCCAGCAAGCCTATTTGGGAGATGAATAATGCTCGAGGTTGAAGGCATTCATACCTACTATGGCTTAAGCCACATTCTTTTTGATGTGTCTTTAAAAGTAAAGGTGGGGCAGGTCGTTTGTCTGCTGGGTCGCAACGGCGCCGGTAAGACCACCACGTTTAGAAGCATCATGGGGTTAAACCCGCCTGCCCGGGGCCATATCCGTTTTAACGATGCGGATGTAACCGGCACACCTGCTTATCAGCTCGTGCGCAGGGGAATGGGCTGGGTCCCCGATGACCGCCGCATCTTTGCCGATTTGACGGTCGGTGAGAATCTGGAAATTGCCGCCCGTGCAGGCGCTGCCGGTGAACGCTGGGACAAACAAAAAGTCTACGATTTATTTCCAGCCTTGAAAGAAATGGACAGTCGCAAAGGAGGTCTGCTGAGCGGCGGAGAACAAAAAATGCTGGCCATCGGACGGGCCCTGATGACCAATCCGCATTTTTTATTGCTGGATGAGCCCACCGAGGGACTGGCGCCGGTGCTCGTCAAAAGTCTGGGCGATCGCATCCAAAAGTTAAAAGAAGTCGGTTTAACGGTTTTGCTGGCGGAACAAAATGTGAAATTTACGCTATCTTTGAGCGATTACGGCTACATTATCGACAACGGGCGGATCTGCTACCAGGGGCCGGTTGAAGAACTTGTCGACAACAAAGAGGTCAAAAATATCTGCGGCATCTAAAAAATCGTTTTAAAAATTCATCTTGGGGCCACTGGCTGTGTTCCAATTCGGCCCAAAATACTCGCGTACTAACGTTTACGCTCCGTTTTTGAACCGAATTGCGCCTTGCCATTGACCCTCATCTGGGTCTTTCAAACGATTTTTATATCCCCGGAGTTGTCTAAATGCCAGAGGAGCCAGAGACCGGAAGCCAGACCTCATTTATCCGGTCGAGGATCTGCATCTGAGTCAAAATCTTCGGGCAGGATTTCGGCTTCTGATTCCTTGGCTTCGCCGGCTGCCCCGGAAACCGCCACGGAAGGCAACACGTCCTGAAACGCCACCCCATAAATATCCCATATCGTCACAAACAAGGCCGCAATAATCGGGCCAATGATGATGCCCACCACGCCGAACATGATAATGCCCCCCAGGGTTCCAAATAAAATCATGAGCTCATGCATCTGGGTGTCGCGGCCCACCAGAATGGGGCGCAGTAAATTATCGATACTGCCGACCACTGCTGCACAGAACACGCCCAGCCCGATGCCTTTGGCCAGGTGCCCGGTAGCGGCCAGGATAATCACGGCCGGCCCCCATACCAGGGCCGTTCCGATACCGGGGATAAAGGACAGCACTGCCATGATGGTGCCCCAGAAAACGGCGCTGTCAATTCCGACCACCGCAAAAGCCGCTCCGGCCAGAGCACCTTGCAGGATGCCGATCACCGCAGTGCCTTTCAGTGTGGCGCGCGTGACCGAGGTGAATTTATTCAGCATCCGGCGTTCATCTTGATCCTCCAGCGGCAGATAATAAAGAATTTTATCAATCAACGTGTCGCCGTCCATTAGAAAAAAGAACATCGTATAGAGCATAATAAATAGCATGAACAAAAAATTAACGGTTCCGACGGTGACGGCCCGCAGACGGTCGATTAGAAAACTGCTGATATGGCCAACCAATTGCCCGGCTTTGGTTAAAATCCAGTTGCGATAAGGTTCGATG
>JASFJF010000123.1:0-9647 GCA_050122255.1 Desulfobacterales bacterium | reverse complement strand
GTAAAGATTTCGGATGCCTTCTCGATATCTTCCGGGCAAAACACGAAAAGGCATTTCTCATCAGGGGAGGAAACCGAACCATAGACATAGTTGATGTTGATGCCCTCCTCCCCGAATTTTGAAGAGATGTTGGCGAGCTCTCCCGGCCGGTTCTCGAGCTCAAGGGCAATCACCGGCATGACATCAAAAATAAAATCATTCTGGGACAGCAGCTCAACGGCCTTGTCCGTATCACCGGCCAAAAGGCGGATCAGGGCAAATTCAACCGAGTCTTTGCGCATTGAATTATAGCTGGCGGCCGAAGCAATGCGCTTGAGCGATTTGCCTCTGGCCTTAAACAGTTGCTGGACATATGCCGATGCGTCCTGGATCGTAATCGCATCGATATTGATGCCGGCGTCTCCGAACATGGCTGCCAGGCGGCCGAGCTCTCCGGGCACGTTTCGCAAAAAAAGGGATATTTCCTTTCTGACCATTGGTCTCTCCTCATAAAATTGCTTCACGAGAACCTACCGCAAAAATGCGCCTGAGTGCCCAGGGCTGTGTTCTCCCCCAAATTGCAATACTCACGTACTCCCTGTACGCTCTGTTTTCAATTTGCGGGACGCCTTGCCCTGAACACTAATTCACTATTTTTGTGGTAGGTTCTTGTATATTTTTTTAAAAGATCTAAAAAAAATGGGAACCACTAAATGCGAACATATAGGCAAATTAAGGCTGGAAGTCAACTCTTCAGTCTGAAAAAATCGCCAAGCCCTTTAAAAATGGACGGGCCCGCCCGAAGCGACCCCATCAGGTAAGTGAAACATGAGCCCTTTGAAAAAAGTACAATTTTGGTCAAGGTTATAGAAGGCGAAGATCTTAACCGGAGGCATACCTTGAGTATGTCGAGGATTCAAATCTGAGTCTGACGCCCAGATTGGCCAAAATGGGATGTTTTTCAGCGGGCCCGTATTACTCCTGTGGACCCCCGTAAAGCTCTTTGATTTTGGCCCGATCCGGAGAGCCGTCCGCCAGAAGGGGAAATTCGTCTACAAAATCGACATAGCGCGGTTTCTTATAACTGGCAATATGCTGGCTGACAAAGGCGATCAGTTCCCGATGATCCAAATCCTGTCCTTCTTTCAAAATACAAACCGCTTTGATGCCTTCTTTCCAGGTCGGATCGGGAACGCCGAAGACAACGGTTTGTTCGACGGCCGGGTGCTCTAAAATGGCGCGTTCCACCTCCGCTGGGTAAACGTTTTCGCCCCCGGGCTTGATCAGCTCTTTTTCGGCCTTGCGGCCCTCGTACCACAAAAAACCGTCTTGATCAAAACGACCCAGGTCGCCGGTATGATGCCAGCCGCCCCGGAAGGCGTAAGCCGTGTCTTCGGACAAATTCCAGTAACCTTTGAAGACCATCGGTCCTTTGACGCTAATTTCACCGATCTCGCCGGTTGGGACGGGATTGTCATTGTCATCCACCAGCCTGACGTCCGCCAGCTCAAGAATCTGGCCGGCCGAACCGGGCCGATCGTTATAGCGCCCCAGCGTGGCCATGGCCGAGGTTTCCGTCTGTCCGTAAACACAAAAAAAAGTGCCGCCGGTGACTTTCTGGTATCTTTCGATGGTTTCCGGATTTTCGATGCCTTTAACCGTTTTCAAGGAGGTGATGTCTTTGCCAGATTTCTCTTGCGCATCCAGAATAGAAGACAAAATCGGTGAAAAATCATATAACACCGTGACTTTTTTCTCAGCAATCAAATCCACCGCCTGGGCGGCGTCAAATTTGCCCATATTGACGCTCAGCACCCCGGCGTGGAAATTGCCGGTGGCCATGAACAGTCCGGCGACGTGAAACAGCGGCAAAAGGTTTAAATGCACATCATCAACCGATAGCTTGAACAACAGATTCAAGCTGATGTTGGCAGCGATCACATTGCCATGGGTCAACACAGCGCCCCGGGGCCTTCCGGCCACCGCCGCCGTATGAATGATCACCAGTCCATCATCGTTGGCGATATCCTGCGCATCAAACTCATCCGGGTTATCCAACAGGGTGGCAAACGCAGCAAATTGTCCATCTGTGGGCTTTAAATTGAAAAAATGTTGCACCGAAGGTAACTTATCGCTGCGCTCCTGGGCCAGTTCCTCAAATTCAGTGTCTACAAAAAGAATTTTGGGTTCGCAGTCGTTAACATTAAACAGGGCTTCATCCACTGATAGGCGCCAGTTGATGGGTACAACAATTGCCCCCAGTGCCGCCGCCGCACCATAGAGCAGAAAAAATTCCAGGCTGTTCTTGCCCACAGCGCAGATACGATCGCCTTTTTGGATGCCCAATTTCTGCAAACCACAGGCCAGACGATCCACCTGATCTTTTACATCCGCAAAGGTCAGCGTTCTTTCGTCATCGACTTCAAACCACGCCGACCGGCTTCCAAAATTCTGCGCGTTACGTCTAATCACGTCATAAAAGGTCAAATCGTATAGGCCCATAATCTATTCCTGATCATTTCTTATTTGGCGGTAATCACCGGGCACGGCGCTTTTAAAATTACAAACTGAGCTGTAGATCCGAGTATTAACTTGCTGGTCCTGGATTTCTTTTCAATTCCGACAAAAATCTGGTCGATTTTATTTTCCTCGGCGAATCTCACCAGATCCTCCCCGGGCGTCAACCCTCTGGCCATCTGGTGGGTTTCACATTCAACACCCTGCTCATTAAAAAAATCTTTGGCGTCGCGCAGGTTCTGCTCGGCCTGAGCGATATCCTCAACTTTTTCCCCGGCACCACCTTCCATAGAGAACATTACAAAAACGCTGGCATTAAATTTTTGAGCGAACTCCCGTGCCAAAGATAAAGCCGCCTTGGCTTCAACAGAACCGTTGTAACCGACCAAAAATTTCATGTCGCACCTCTTACCAGGTGAGAATTAGATAATTAAGTTGCTGAACCGGAAGCTGACAACTTCCCAATCAACCACTTAACCATTTAAGAACCAGCGCTTCTGGCAGGGGCACCTTTTACATCCAGCGTTTGCGCCGTTTATAGGATTTGACATCCTTGAAAGATTTGCGGCGGCCGCCTTTGGTCACGCCCATATAAAATTCTTTGACGTCCGGATTATTTTTTAACTCGGCCGAAGCGCCTTCCAGCACAATTTTGCCGGATTCCATGATATAAGCGTATTTTGATATCTCCAGCGCCATCCTGGCGTTTTGTTCAACCAGCAGAATGGTGGTATCCATTTCTTCATTGATGCGCTGAATGTTTTCAAATATCTCTTTTACCAGTAACGGCGCCAGGCCCAAAGAGGGTTCATCCAGCATCAACATTTTGGGCGCCGACATCAGCGCGCGCGCGATGGCAATCATCTGTTGCTCGCCCCCGGAACAGTAACCCGCAAGTCTGTTGGTGACCCGGGCCAGGCGCGGGAAGTGATCGAACATGAGTTCCTGATCCTGACGCACATTCTGGACGCCGTCCTTGCGGGTGATGGATCCCACGCGGATGTTTTCGGCTACCGAAAGATGCTTGAAGACGCGGCGCCCCTCCGGCACCATGACCGCACCTAACTTGACGACATGGGTGCCCAAAACATTGGTGATGTCGTTTCCATCGAATTTGATATAACCGTCCTTGATAAAGCCGTTTTCGGGCTTGAGCAGACCGCTGATCGCCCGCAATGTGGTCGTCTTGCCAGCCCCGTTGGTTCCCAGCAGGGCAACAATGCCGCCTCCGGGCACACTCAGGCTGACGCCGCGCAGCACCTGAACAATGTCGTTGTAGACGACTTCGATGTTGTTGACATCGAGCAGATTGCCATTGGTTTCTTGGTTTGTCATTTTTCTTACTTCTGAAAGGGAGGGTTGCCCATAGCAACCCTCCCTTTTTTACAGCGGCCTTGCCGCGCTACATAGCATCGTGCAGCGATGCTCTTATTTGATCTTCTTAACGTATTCCGGTGAGAAGGGTGCACCGATCTCCTGGAATATACCGCCCTTGGCCACATACAGCTGCAGGGTGTCGACGCCTTCCCGGTCTGTTTTCGAGAAAGTGACCGGACCGACGGTGGTTAGCGGATAATAGGCGTTGTAGCCGTTCATGGCGGTAATCTCTTCATACAGGCTTGCACGGGTCACTTTCTTGCCCTGTGATTTGGCCCGGCGCATAGCCTCGACAGCCACCTGAGCGACCATGATGCCGTTGGTGTAGTTCTGAGACATGGCGGTGCCCTCATCGCGGCCGTAGCGCTTGGCCAGGGCCAGCTGGGCATCCGTTCCCGGACCAGGAGCGGTCATCAACTTATAGGAGGTGGTCCAGTAGTAGTTTTCAGCCGCCGAACCGGCCAGCCCAATCAGGTCCGGTCCACCCGCATAATGACAGCCCAGAAAGGTGATCTTGCCGGCCTCGCCGTATGTCGCGGCGATCATGCCCAGGCCCTGTGCCCCTTTGAGCATAGTGGCCACCGGCGGCTGCACAGTCTGGCTGATCACGTACTGCACGCCTTTGCTTTGAAACCGCTGCAGCATGGCCGTGTTGTCCAGGTCTTTGCCGTGCTCCACGATTTCGACGATTTCAATGCCCAAACCAGCGGCAACCGCCTTTTGGACATCGTCGCGCGGTGCCCGCCCGAAAGCCGACGGATGCAGGAACAGGGCGACTTTGGGTTTGCCGCTGCCTTTGTGATTGGCGGCCACATATTCAGCCAGACCCACCGCCTGGCTTGAATATGAGGAAATCGGCAAAAAGACGTAGGTCGAATCGACTAAATTACCGGCATGAAAGGAGGCGGGCAGCGTCGGAATTTTTTCTTCATCGAAATCTTTTCTCATGGCCATGGTGCTGCCGGTGGAATAGTTCAGGTAGAACACGATGCCTTCATCCAGAAATTCTTCAAAGTTCCGTTTGGTTACTTCTGTCTTGTAGCCATCATCGCGGATGAAGCACTCCAGCTTGTCGTCGCCGAGCAGCTTTTCATCGTTGACATATTTGCAGTAATCCTCAACTCCCTTTGAATAAGGGCTGCCGACGTCGGAAGTCGGCCCGGTAATAGCCAGCGAACAGGCCATTTTGTATGTTTCCCCGGCCATTGCCTGAAAGCAAAATCCCAGCATCAGCAGAAAAGACAGAGCAACCATCATGAAAGTGACTTGTTTGTTTTTCATTTCTTCCTCCTTTTGGTTTTGATTAGCATTTTTC
Source organism: Desulfobacterales bacterium (assembly GCA_050122255.1). Taxonomy (GTDB): domain Bacteria; phylum Desulfobacterota; class Desulfobacteria; order Desulfobacterales; family JAHEIW01; genus JAHEIW01. Next base: position 4,459 of record JASFJF010000123.1, on the reverse strand, counting down.
GAGCCGAACAAACGTTAAAAATAAGATATGGTTGTTACAAGGATCCGGCCGTCAGAAACGGAAGGGCCAGAGTTTGAAATAGGTGCGCACGATCCGCCACCAGTTGGCGATGCCGCGCGGCTCAAACATTAAAAACAAAACGATCACCAAGCCAAAGGATAGCGGCCGAAAGGCCGTGGCTACATCTCCCACAGCTGTAAAATAGTGGCCTACAAATTCTGCCAGGTTTTCGACCTGCAGCTCGAGCATCAGGATGGCCGCCGGCCCGAAGAAAGATCCCACCAGGGTGCCCAGGCCGCCTACAATCGCCATGGCCAGGTAGGATATGGAGTGGTGCAGCAGAAACGACTCGAAGCCCACACCGCGCCACAGGTAAGCGTGCAGAGCCCCGGCTACGCCTGCGAAAAATCCCGCCAGGCCAAAGGCGTACACCTTGGTAAATCCAGGGTGCATGCCCATGGCATCGGCGGCCCGGTCGTTGTCGCGCACAGCCACCAGGCAGCGCCCGTGTTTGCTGCGCAGTAGATTGCGGACCGCAAATCCCAGCACCACGACAAAGACCAGAGCGACATAATACCAGAAAAAATAATGCTCTTTGCGCGCCACCTTGCCGGTAAACCAGAACACCCGCCCGATGGCGATGGTTTGGCCCTGATTGTAGAAGCGCGAAAAGTTGATGAACCACTGGAAAATCATCTGAAAAGACAAGGTGGCGATCACCAGATACAGATGCTTAAGCCGTAGCGACGGCAAGCCGACGATCGCGCCGATAACTGCGCCGACACCGCCGGACACGAGGATCATCAATGGCCAGTAATGGGTCAACAGAACGTGATCGCTGCCCAGTATTCTTGAAAACGTAGCCAGTGTATAGGCTCCCACTCCCACGAAAGCGGCATGGCCGATGGAGATCAGCCCGGCAAAGCCGGTGAGCAGATTGAGGCCGTATATGGCCACGATCGCAATCAGAATGCTGTCGATCACCAGCATGTATTTGTTGCTGACCTCAAAGATCAAGGGCCAGACAAACAGCAACACCAAAAAACAGATAAAAAGCAAGCGATCAACGTGCGTCAGAAAGATGCGCTGCTCGGCCCTGTAGGAGGTAAAAAAGTTGCCGGTGGCCAACCATCGATTTTCAGACATATACTATACCCGCTCTATTTCGTGTATCCCGAAAAGACCATGCGGTTTGATCAGCAAAATGATCAGCAGAATAATGTACGGCAATACATCCGCCGTGCCGAAAAGCCCCCATTTGCCGTCCAGGTAGCCGGCCGCGAATTGCTGGATCAGCCCCATGATGATGCCCGCCACAATCGCCCCGAAAATGGAGTCCAGCCCACCCACAATCACCACCGGAAAGACGATGATGCCGAACGAGTGCAGGACATCGAAATTCAAACCCGTGATATTGCCGATGATGCCCCCGGCGGCGGCGGCGCTCAACCCCGCCGTCGCCCAGGCCAGGCCGAATACCCTGGGCACGGATATGCCGATGGACATGGACGCAAACTGGTCGTCGGAAACCGCCCGCATGGAAATGCCCACGGTCGATGCTTTGAAAAACCAGGTAAAGGCAGCGATCATGATAAAGGTGATAACCACGCCCACCAACTGGGTCCAGGAAATGGATATGCCCCAGAACATAAGCGGTGTTTTGGGCAAAAATTCCGGGAATGAGAAATTTTCCGACCCGAAGGGCGTCATGTAAATGATGCCGTCGATAATCGACATCAGCCCGATGGTCACCATGATCACCGATATAATCGGTTCGCCGATCAGGCGGCGCAGAAACACCCGCTCGACGCTCATGGCCAGAAAAAAGGTAATGATCATGCTCAGGATAAACGACAGCGCGATGTGGATCCCCACCCACACCGTTAACGCATAGGTGATAAACGCTCCTGAGGCGATGATCTGTCCATGGGCGATGTTCAGCACGCGGCTTGACTTGTAGATCAATACAAATCCCAGCGCCGATAGGGCATAAATCGAACCCACCACGATTCCACTGATGACCAGCTGAAAAAAATAGCTCATGCAACTTCTTCCATGGTATAAAAATGCATTTCGGCCTCCACTGTCGTGGTCTGGCCGTCCTGATACTGGAAAAAGGCCTCGACCTTCTTTTTGCTGACGTTCTCATCGTAAAGCGCGTCGTAGAGGTCTTTGTACTTTTCCATGACGAATTTTCGACGAATTTTGCCGGTCTTGGTCAGCTCGCCGTCATCGGTGTCCAGCAGTTTGTAAAGCACCGCAAAGCGTTTGATTTTAAAATGATCCTGCTCGGCCCGCGCATTGACGTCGGTGACCGCTTCTTTGAGCAGCTCTGCAACCTCCGCTTTATTGGATAGATCCATGTAAGTCGTGAAGGATATCCCCCGGTCTTCGGCCCATTTGCCGACCACGATGGGGTCGATGTTGATCAGCGCTGCCACGAAATCCTGCTGATCGCCGAAAATGACGGCTTCTTTGATGTACGGGCTGAATTTAAGCTTGTTTTCTAAAAACATGGGGCTGAACATCTCGCCCTTGCTGTTGTGCATGACGTCTGAAACCCGGTCGATGACGACCAGGTGGCCATTTTCGTCGATGTATCCGGCGTCACCGGAATGCAGCCAGCCCCCCTCCAGCAGTTCTTCGGTCTGCTCGTCGCGCTTGTAATAACCCACACAAACCGAAGGAGAGCGCGACAGAATCTCTCCTTCTTCGCTGATTTTACAATCGGTCTCCGGCAACGGTTTGCCGACGGTGTCGGGTCGCACGTCACCATCCAGGTGCATGTAGGCAATACCGGTAATTTCGGTCTGGCCATAAATCTGTTTCAGGTTGACGCCGATGGCCTGGTAAAAGGTGAACAGCTCGGGACCCAGGGCCGCACCGCCGGTATAGGCCCGCCGCAGTCTGCGCAGCCCGATCTGGTTGATCAGTGGATCCATCACCAGAACCTTTCCCAGCCAGGCCATCAACCGCAGGGATGCCGGCATGGGTTCGCCGCTCATGCGATAGCGAGCGGCCTTTTCGCCGGTCTTGATGAATTTATTGTACATCAAGCGGTTGAGCCAGTAAGATTCATCGATCTTGAGCCAGATTTGCGAACGGATGGTTTCATAGATTCTGGGGGCGCCGAACATGAAGTGAGGCCCGATCTCCTTGAGATCTTCCATGCTGGTTTCGACTGACTCCGGAAAGTTGATGGTGATCCCGGTGGCCATGGCCACCCCGAAGGAGTTCATCTGCTCTCCAATCCAGGCAAAGGGCAGAAAGGACAGGTATTCGTCGGTGTCGGAAAGGTAGTCGACCTTGGTGATCTGGATGCCCATGTTGATGTAGTTTTTATGGGTCATCATAGACGCTTTGGACAACCCGGTAGTACCGGAGGTCAAACAGAAATGACAGACATCATCGGGTTTTCCTTGATCGATAAAGGCATCGAATTTTTGCGGGTCCTCGGCGTGAGCAGCGGCGCCGATGTCATAAAGATCTTTGATATGAATAAACCAGTCGTCGGAGCGGTAATCGCGCATGCCGCGTGGATCTTCGTAGATAACCTTGCGAACCCGGGGGATGCGCTCCCGGACTTCCACCAGCTTGTCCACCTGTTCCTGGTCATCGCAGAAAACAGCCGTAACATCCATGTAATTGACGAGCTCGGCAATTTCATCGGGCAGACTGGTTTGATAAATCCCGGCCGAAACCGCGCCGATGGATTGGGCGCCAACAGCTACAAACAGCAGCTCCGGAATATTGTCGCCGATCAATGCCAGCTTGTCGCCCTTTTTAATACCCAGCTTGTCGAGCCCTAAAGCAGTTTTGCGCACGCGGTCGTAAAAATCGTTCCAGGTGTAGTTGTTCCAGTACCCGAAATCTTTCTCACGCAGGGCAACCTTTTCGCCGGTCTCATTAACCCGCCAGCGCAAAAGTTGCGGAATGGTATATTTAAGGAGTTCTTTTATGTCTTGCATCCGGGCTATTCTTCTCCAATGTAGGCTTCGATAACCTTGGGAATCTTGACGACTTCTTCGGGAATTCCGGAGCCGATCACTTCACCGAAATCGAGGACATAGATTTGATCGGATATGTCCATAACCACCCCCAGGTCATGCTCTACCAGAACGACGGTGGCGTTGCGCTCTTTCTGGATGTCGATGATGAATCGAACCATATCTTCTTTTTCTTCGATGTTCATGCCCGCCATGGGCTCGTCAAGCAAAAGCAGCTCGGGTGCCAGGGTGAGGGCACGTGCCACCTCGACGCGCTTTTGAATGCCGTAGCTTAAGCTGCCCACTGTACGTTTGCGGTAAGGCTCCAGCTCCATGAAATCGATGACCTCCTCCACATACCGCCGGTTTTGCGCCTCTTCCCGGGAGGCTTTGCCAAAATAGAGGACCGCATTCCAGAGGCTGTAGCTCAGGTCTTTATGGCGGGCCAGCATCAGGTTATCTAAAACCGTCAT
>JASFJF010000122.1:0-9656 GCA_050122255.1 Desulfobacterales bacterium | reverse complement strand
ATACTTGGCTTTGTTGTTTCCGTCCCGGGGCTGTCCGACGCTGCCGGCACTGATGATATATTTGCGACCACTGTCCAACCTGTTGAGGCCTTCTTTGAGCCTGGCGCTAACCAGGCCCTGACGGCCAATACTTACGATGTCCAGGGTGTGGGTGTGGCCGATAAAACAGCGCTTTTCGCTTAAACGCTCCAGCGCTTGGATTTTTGTCTCATCGGATAGCTGGAATAAATAGGTCAACACAGAGTCCGGCGGAAATCCATGAACAAAGCGACATCCATACGCGCTCCAATAGGTTTTCAGATTAGCGATGAATTTGATAGATTGAGGGGACAATAGCTTTCTGTTTATATTCAGTGATTTACGGGCATTTTGGTTAAACCAGTCCAGGTAAGCTGGCTCAACCAGAGCCAGTTCATGGTTGCCCTGCAAGGCTGTAATGTTGCACCGGCGGATGCGATTGATGATTTCCTCCGGCTGCGGACCATAACCGATGTGATCCCCCAGGCTGATGATATCATCAACCCGGGATTTTTCGATATCGGACCAAACCTGCTCGAATGCTTCCATGTTGCCGTGGATATCGGAAATAATGGCTATTTTCATGGGTAAATCCTAAATTGAGCTTCGGGCTCAATTGAATGTCAATCCATGTTTATGGTCGCAGCAGGTTAAAATACCAGGCTATCAATTGCGGGCCACAGAATATATAAGCGATTGCACCGATGGCTAAGAAGGGTCCAAATGGCACCTTGAGTTTCATCGATGTACGGGTCTTTAACATGACGAGCATGCCGACAACCGTTCCGATGGCCGAGGCCACAAATATCGTAAATAAGACGCCCTTCCACCCGATGATGGCGCCCATCATCGCTAAAAGTTTGATATCGCCGCCGCCCATACCTTCTTTGCGGGTCAGCACATAATACAGCTGGGCGACGATCCACAGGCTGCCGCCACCAATTAAAATTCCCAAGATAGACTCAACAAGCTTTATATCAGGCAGGGCGAAGCTGGCCGCAAGGAAAATCGGTATTCCCGGAAGACTAATCACGTCGGGGATAATCTGGTGATCAATATCGATGAATGTGATTACCAGCAGCGTTGCGATGAAGGTATAGTAAATCAGGGCTTCGAAACTCAGGCCGTATTCTAAAAATACGCCCACGGCAAAAATGCCGCTGATAAATTCAATAAGGGGATAACGAAATGAGATGCGTGCCGCACAATGGCGACATTTTCCACCCAAGGCAATGTAGCTCAAAATCGGTATATTGTCATAAAAAGCGATCAGGGTCCTACAATTTGGACACATCGAACGGGGGTGGACAATTGATTTTGATTCCGGGAGCCGATAAATGCACACATTCAAAAAGCTTCCGATGCAGATCCCAAAAATAAAAACCAAGAATTCGGTCAAATAAGCTGTTATCATCGTTTATCGGTCCTGACGGGGTAATCGCTCTTTAGCGGACGGCCTTGTGATCGAGCGCCCTGTTTTCTCCATCGGCAGATTGCGCGCGTTGTTGACCTTTAAAAAGGCAGTGAACGACATTATTTTAGGGCTAATTATGTATTTCATAAAAAATTAAACTGGATATTGTCAAAGAAAAATTTAAACTTAAATTATAGAATTGTATTGCAAAAACAATCGGATTGCCAAGACAAGGGTAATTTCGGTTTAAAGCGGATAAACCTTGAATTTTAGTGCAATGCGCAGGAGCGAAAATGGCACAAAGCGACACAGATGATCTGATCAGCCTTATTGAAGAAGACAGCGCCAATGCTGAGATACCGGCCACTCTTCCGCTGCTGCCGGTGCGAGATATCGTCATATTTAGCGACATGGTCTTACCCCTGTTTGTCGGTCGGGAAAGGTCTATACGCGCGGTTGAAGAAGGTGTCGCCAAAGATGGATACTTGATGCTGGTCACCCAAAAAGATCCCGCTACTGAAAACCCGGCCGCGACCGACATATACAAGATCGGCACGGTCAGCCGGGTCTTGCGAATGCTTAAGCTCCCGGATGGTCGGGTCAAAGCTCTGGTGCAGGGTGTTGCCAAGGCCAAAATTGTTCGTTATTTGAGAAAACGATCATTTTACCGGGTAAAAATTGAAAAACTTGAAGAGCCACTTGTCGGCGAAATCGATCTGAAGACAGAAGCCTTGATGCGATCCGTCAGAGAAAATACCGAAAAAATCCTTTCGCTACGGGGGGAGCTCTCCGGCGATATCAGCTCTATTTTAGAAAGCATCGAAGGACCAGGCAAACTGGCCGATTTGGCGTCATCCAATTTAAAACTCAAGATTAAGGAATCCCAGGAACTGCTGGAGTTAACGGATCCGGTCAAACGGCTTTCAAAGGTCAACGATCTGCTAAGTAGAGAACTTGAATTCTCAACGGTTCAGGCTAAAATCGAATCCAACGTCATGGATGAAATTTCCAAATCCCAGCGCGACTATTATTTGCGTGAACAGGTCAGAGCGATCTACAAAGAGCTTGGCGAACAAGACGATAAGACCGTCGAAATTGAAGACTACCGCAATAGAATCAAACGCGCGAAAATGCCTAAAGAAGCGGGTAAAGAAGCCATCCGGCAACTCAAGCGTCTTGAACAGATGCATCCGGATTCTGCCGAGGCAACCGTTTCGCGAACCTACCTCGACTGGTTGGTGGACCTGCCATGGCAAAAATCTTCGCGGGACAATTTCGATATTCAGAAGGCAAAGGGGGTACTTGAAAAAGATCACCACGGCTTGGCAAAGGTCAAGGACCGTATTCTCGAATATTTAAGCGTCCGCAAATTGAACCCGAAGATGAAGGGCCCGATTTTATGTTTTGTTGGACCGCCTGGCGTTGGCAAGACCTCATTGGGCCAATCCATTGCACGGGCATTAAAACGTAAGTTCATTCGGATTTCTCTGGGGGGTATCCGTGATGAAGCGGAAATCAGGGGCCATCGGCGAACCTATATCGGCGCACTGCCCGGCCGCATTCTGCAGGGTCTTAAGCAATGTGGCAGCAATAATCCGGTTTTTATGATGGATGAAATCGATAAATTGGGTGCAGATTTTCGCGGAGATCCATCCGCCGCACTCCTGGAGGCATTGGATCCGGAGCAAAACGCTTCCTTTAGCGATCATTTTCTAAACATTCCATTCGATTTATCTAAGGTCATGTTTATCCTGACTGCCAACCTGATTGATACGATTCCATCCGCATTGCTGGATCGGATGGAAGTCATTTCGCTTTCCGGTTATACTGATCAAGAAAAAATCGCTATTGCCCAAAAATACTTGATCCCCCGCCAGATCACAGAAAACGGGCTTAAAAGCCGCTGTGTTAAGATCAGCAGCGCTGCGTTACAGCTGATGATTTCCGAGTATACTTCTGAAGCAGGTCTGCGAAATCTTGAAAGAGCGATAGCGGCCGTCTGCCGTAAAATTGCTCGCAACATCGCCGAAAGAAAAAAAGGACCGTTTCCCGTTACCCGGGGCAACCTGCATAAATACCTGGGCATGCCCATGTATGGTCCGGACATGGAAAAAGAAAAAAACCAGGTGGGCCTGTCTACCGGTTTGGCCTGGACTCAGGCCGGCGGTGAACTTCTGTATGTTGAAGCATCGCTGATTGCTGGAAAAGGGGATTTGATTGTGACCGGACAACTGGGAGACATCATGCAGGAGTCCGCGCGGGCGGCGGTCAGTTATGCTCGGGCCAACTTGACTTCCTGGGGCGTAAGCGATAAGGATTTTGAAAGCTCAGATATTCATATCCATGTACCGGCCGGCGCTATTCCCAAAGACGGCCCCTCGGCCGGGATTGCCATGGCAACGGCCTTGATTTCAGCCTTTACCCATAAGTCTGTTCGAAATGACGTGGCCATGACCGGTGAAATTACACTCCGGGGCCGTGTCCTTCCAATTGGCGGATTAAAAGAAAAGGCATTGGGGGCAATGCGGGCGGGGATTCGGACGGTCATCATCCCTGAAAAAAACAAAAGAGACTTGGCCGAGATGCCGCGGCATCTGAAGCGCAAGATAGAGTTTGTGCCGGTAAAGCATATGTCGGAAGTTTTAGCCCGGGTCATTATTGAGCCCAAAGTAAAAGCGCGATCAAAGCGATCCGGTGGCAAACGTAAATAAATAATCCCTAAATTGATAACCTCATGAAGATCCTTGCCGTCGACACAGCGACAAACAGCTGCAGTGTTGCCGTAATTGACAATTTATCTGTATGCGCTGAATTGACAACCCACAAAAAGCAAACCCATTCAAAACATTTAATGACCTCCATTGATTCGGTTCTAAAATCGGCTAATTGCGGCGCTAGTGGTCTAGACGGATTTGCGGTTACGGTCGGACCCGGTTCGTTTACCGGACTGCGAATCGGAATCGCCACCATCAAAGGTCTGGCATCAGCCGTTGACAAACCGGTTGTAGGCCTATCAACTCTTGAAACCCTTGCCTGGCAGTGCGGGGCTCAAACCCGTTTGATTTGTCCTTTGTTGGATGCGCGCAAAGCAGAAGTTTATGCGGCGACTTACCGTTTCAATAACGATTGCCTGATCCGGGAAACAGCGGCATGTGCAGTCAATCCGGAAGCATTTGTTCGTGGCATCAGGGAAGCCTGCGTGTTCATCGGACCGGGCGCCCAGCTGTATCAAAACAAAATACAGGATGCGCTGGGCGACAAGGCCGTCTTTGTTCCCGATGATCATCATGTTATCCAGGCGTCAACAGTGGCGTTTTTAAGTTTGAAAAGATTTAAAACCAACGATGCCGTTCGGGTTGCGGATTTGGCGCCGTTTTACATTCGAAAATCGGATGCAGAGCTCAGTGTCGCGCCAAATCCCGTGACCAAACGACCCCCATGAAAATGGAGAAATAACGGGTCAGGACACACCAAAAGGCAGGCACTAATCGATTTCCCGCGCGCTAAATGATAAAGCCCGGATCGAATGCGGCCAAAGATGTTGGACGATTGATATGGGGACTTTTCAGGGCGGGTTCGAAATCAGGCTTTGGCGACTGATCATCTCATGGTAATCATTGACAATTCATACCGATATTGGTATGTATCAACTTTTATGTTCGCTCACGTAGGCGTCCGCTATAAAAGGCGCATCTTACCTTTTGGGATAGCGATTGCATGGAGAAATATTCATCGTCTGAGCCAACCGTTCAGACAGCCTTTCCGGTGGCAAAAGCCGGCTATCCGCTTATACTGGCGGCGGCATTTGTCACTTTGATTTTTGCGCTGCTGGGGATTACCTCTCTGGCCTTGCTGGGTGTGGTAATCACCTTTAGCTTCTGCGGATTTTTCAGGGATCCAGATCGGTCAATTCCCGATCAGTCCGGAGGGATCGTTGCGCCGGCAGACGGTAAAGTCATTGTGGTGGACACCACAGACAGCGCTGCTTTTTTCAACGGCCGTTGCAAAAAAATCAGCATTTTTATGTCTGTTTTCAACGTGCACGTTAATCGGATCCCCTTTGACGGAGTGGTGGAAAAGATCAATCATCAGCCCGGTAAGTTTTTTGCAGCGAACATGGATAAGGCTTCAGTACAAAATGAGCATAATGCCGTTTTTATAAAAACCCCGGATCACAAAGCAATATGTGTCGTCCAGATTGCCGGGCTGATTGCCCGCAGAATCATTTGCTATGTCCAGCCCGGCATGGAATTAAAAAAAGGGCAGCGCTTTGGATTGATTTGTTTTGGTTCGCGGTTAGATGTCTACTTGCCTGATGATGTCGAAATTACGGTGACTGTCGGTGATAAAGTAAAAGCGGGAACGTCACTAATCGGTCAGTTCGGGTAAGCCCGGCTGACGGAGCTAAGATCGAAGGAATGGCTGAACTATCGCCGGATTCCAGCAACGCGATTGCGAATCGGCGGTTTTTTTATAACGTATTGCAGCATTTGCGAAACGGGAAAATAGCATGAAAAAGACTTACGACATAGCGGTCATCCCAGGTGATGGAACCGGACCGGAGGTTGTCGCAGAAGGACTGAAAACTCTTGAAGTAGTGGCGGCCATATATGATTTTGCCTGCCACATCACAACCTACGACATCGGCGGTGAGCACTACCTGTCCACCGGTGAAACGATTTCTGACGAGCTGCTTGAATCGCTCAAATCAAAGGATGCCATTTTTTTAGGTGCCATTGGGCATCCGGACGTCAAACCCGGCGTATTGGAAAAAGGCATCCTATTGAAAACACGGTTCGCGTTGGATCAGTATATCAACCTGCGACCGGTCAAGCTTTATGAAGGTGTTTATACGCCCCTCAAGGACAAGCTTCCCGAGCATGTCGACTTTGTCGTGGTGCGTGAAAATACCGAAGGCCTTTATGCCGGTGCGGGTGGGTTTCTCAAGCGCGGCACTGCAGAAGAGGTCGCCATACAGGAATCGATTAATACCCGCAGCGGCGTGGAACGCTGCATTCGCTATGCTTTTGAATTTTGTAAAACCCGGAACAAATCCGGTAAGATAACCCTTTGCGGAAAAACCAATGTCCTGACCTATGCGTTTGACCTCTGGGAACGAACGTTTTACGAAGTTGCCGAAGAATACCCGGATATCGAAGCCGATTATGCCCATGTTGACGCGCTTTGCATGTGGCTGGTTAAAAATCCGGAATGGTTTGATGTGATTGTGACCGACAATATGTTCGGCGATATTATTACCGATCTGGGTGCTATTATTCAGGGCGGCATGGGAATCGCCGCCGGCGCGAATATCAATCCGGCCGGGGTTTCCATGTTTGAACCCATCGGCGGTTCGGCCCCCAAGTACACCGGTCAGCAGAAAATAAACCCGATTGCCACCATTTTAGCAATTCAGTTGATGCTTGATACTCTCGGCCAGAAAGAGGCAGCGCTGGTTGTTGAAGCCGGTGTAGCCAAGGTTTTGAAAAACGACATTCAAGATGTGGCAGCCGGCCGTATGGGATATTCAACCAGTGAGATCGGCGATTTTGTTGTCGATTATATCAAAAAAAACGCTTAGACCTTGTGGGCAGTCCATAATAAACATATCAGATTTTTCTCATGTTGAGGGGAACCCAGTATGGCTCAAAAAAAACTAAGCATTGCAGTAGCCGGGGCTACCGGCGCGGTGGGCAATCAAATGATACGCTCGCTTGAAGAAACTGATTTTCCGGTACAATCGGTTGTCTTTTTGGCCTCCATACGTTCTGTGGGTCGCAAGCTTAAATTCAAAGGTGAATTGATTGATGTCCAGGAGTTGAAAAAAGATTCTTTCAAGGGAATCGACATTGCGCTTTTCTCAGCCGGTGGTGGTACCAGTGAAACTTTTGCCCCCCATGCTTTCAAGGACGGATGTGTGGTCGTTGACAATTCAAGTGCCTGGCGGATGGATCCCGAGGTACCACTGGTGGTGCCCGAGGTCAATCCCCATGCCGTTGGCCAGTATTCTAAAAAGGGCATCATTGCCAACCCGAATTGCTCAACCATCCAGATGGTGGTTGCCCTGCACCCCATCCATCAAAAATTCGGGATTAAGCGCATCGTGGTCTCAACCTATCAGGCCGTTTCCGGAACCGGCAAAAAGGCCATCGATGAACTATTTGACCAAACCCGTGCGATGATTAATTTCCTTGATTACGAAAACAGCGTTTATCCGCATCGTATCGCTTTCAATTGTCTGCCGCATATCGATAGATTCATGGATAACGGGTATACGAAAGAAGAAATTAAAATGGTCAATGAGACCCGTAAAATAATGGAAGACGACAGCATTGCGGTTACAGCCACGACTGTTCGCGTCCCGGTTTTCTTTGGCCACTCCGAATCTGTTAATATTGAAACCCGCGAACCGGTATCGGCCGATGAAGTCAAAACGCTTCTGGAAAATGCACCGGGAGTCAAAGTGATGGATGATCCCGCCCAAAATGTGTACCCGCTGGCAACCGATGCCGACGGGCAGGATTTAACGCTGGTTGGGCGGATTCGTCAGGATGAATCGATTGCCAACGGCATCAACATGTGGATTGTGGCGGATAACATCAGAAAAGGCGCGGCAACCAACACCGTTCAGATTGCCAAAATCCTTGCGAATGACTACCTGTAAGAATTTAGCGAACAAGACATTTATGCATTGAGAACATTCAATCACAATTAACAACGAATTGGACGGTCAGCGTTCAATTCGCTCTGGAGCGCAAAATTGGAAAGAATCCCCGTTACAAAAAAAGGCTTTGAAACCCTTAAAAAAGAGCTGGAAAATTTAAAAAAAGTTAAGCGCCCACAAAACATACAAGCGATTGAAGAAGCAAGGGCCCACGGTGACTTGAGTGAAAATGCAGAGTATGCCGCTGCCAAAGATCGCCAGGGCTTTATTGAAGGGCGCATCAGTGAATTGGAATTCAAACTGGCCAATATTGACATTATTGAAACCGACAAATTGCCTAAAGACCGGGCTGTGTTCGGCAGCAAAGTCGTGCTTGAAAATATTGAAACCGGTGAAGGTGTCCGCTATCAACTGGTGGGCCCGGATGAGTCGGATATTGAAAATGGACGCATATCCGTTTCATCACCGCTGGGCAAGGCGATCATTGGACGTAAGCCAGGCGATGAGCTTTCGTTACAGGTGCCCGGTGGTCGACGGACGTACGAGCTCGTCGAAATTCTATAACCTAAACTGTGCGTCATAAATTTTAAAATTATAAAATCTTATGTAATGGAGGGTGTCCAAGTGGCACGAATTACGATAGAGGATTGTCTGAGGAAAATAAGTAATCGCTTTTTGTTGGTCAACATTGTGGCTCAACGTGTCCGTCAGATTCGCGAGGGCTCTGATTATCTGGTCAGCTCGCCCAAAAATGAAGATATTGTTGTTGCCCTGCGGGAGGCCGCGGCCGGGAAACTGGTGCCGATTGATACGGATGAAACAGCGGAAACTGAAACATAAAAGTCTGTGTCAACATATAGCAGTAAATTTAAGGCGTTGAATCGCGCTATCAGCAAAGCCGTCCACCGATATGACATGCTGCAGGATGGCGATCGCATACTGGTCGCCCTTTCCGGAGGTGCCGATAGCTTGACAATGATGTGGATGCTGGCCGAACGGTTGCCGCGCATCCCCGTCAATTTTGAATTGTGCCCGGTGCACATCGATCCGGGCTTTGCGGGCGGTTTCAGCAAGTCTCTGGAAGCCTACTGCACGGATTGCGGATACAGCTTGAGAGTCGAGTATACCCAATATGGGGTTCTGAGCCACAGCTCCGTCAATCGTGAAAACCCCTGTTTTTTGTGTGCCCGCCAGCGGCGCAAACGCCTTTTTGAAATTGCCGCAGAACTGGGCTGCAATAAATTGGCTCTGGGGCACAACAAAGATGACATCATCGAAACGCTTTTTTTAAACATGTGCTATGCGGGCGAAATCAGTACCATGGTGCCGTCCCAATCGATGTTTAAGAGAAGATTGAGAATTATTCGACCATTGGCCTTTGCAGACATACAGCTGATCCGTGACGTTGCCCGGGAGCTCGGATTGCCGGTGTTTGTGAATCCGTGCCCGTCAGCCGGTAATTCAAAGCGTCAGGAAATAAAAACGATGTTAAACAGCCTGTATAACAGCAACCCCAAAATTAAGGGCAATATATTCAGAGCCATGAGCCGGGTCAAAGAT
>JASFJF010000121.1:0-9676 GCA_050122255.1 Desulfobacterales bacterium | reverse complement strand
AGCGGTGTGGAAGAAAAAATGGGTATCCACGGCAGCCCGACCTGCAGTATGGCGCTGGGCGGTAAAGGCACCTGTCGCGGTTTTTTGCTCGGCGAGGAAAACAAAGGTTTGATGGTCATGTTCCACATGATGAACGAAGCCCGCCTGGATGTCGGCACACAGGGTTTTTTGCACGCCTCAGCCGCCTATCTGTATGCAGTCAACTACGCCCGTGATCGCTTGCAGGGCAAGGATGTTACAGCCGGCAAAGATCCGGAGGCGCTCCAGGTGCCGATTATTCGCCATCCGGATGTCAGACGCATGCTGCTGCAAATGAAAGCCTATGTGGATGGCATGCGCAGTTTTGTCTATTATGTGGCCTATTGTTTTGACCAAAAAAGAACCGCCAAGACCGAAAAAGAAAAGGAACGTTATAGCGATTTTATCGAGTTACTGACACCGGTTATCAAAGCTTATTGCAGTGAACGCGGGCAGTCAGTCTGCGAGCAGGCCATTCAGGTACACGGCGGCTACGGCTATACCAAAGACTATCCAGTCGAACAGCTTTACCGCGATTGTAAGATCACCAGTATCTATGAAGGGACCAATGGAATACAGGCCATGGATCTGTTAGTACGCAAGCTGGGCATGAAGAAAGGGACGGTTTTTATCGATTTTCTCAATGAAATTAAATCTCATATTGATCGGGCCGGAGAAAACGCTAACATAGCGGATCTTGCCAGCCGCGTTGAAAAAGCGCTAAGTCGCCTCAGCGAAATTTCGCTGCATATCAGCAAGACGGCTTTTTCAAAAGACCTGAAGCTGGCATTAGCTTATGCCCACCCGTTTATGGAGGTTGTCGGTGATGTCGTGATGGCCTGGATGCTGCTATGGCGCGCAACGGTGGCTTTGCCGAAACTGGAAAAACTGGCCGGTGGCCTGGATGCAGCCACAATTCAATCGAAAGTCGCTAAAAATAAAGAAGCCGCTTTTTATGACGGCCAGTTGAAAGCGGCCGAATTTTTCATTTACGCAATGCTGCCCGCCACCATTGGAAAAATGAACGCCATTGCCATTCCCAATCCGGCAGCCATCGATATCCATGAGCGCTCGTTTGGAGGATAGGGGGACATAGATATCAGGTGTCAGATATCAGGGCATGCCATGTTGCATGGCAATTTAAAATATTTCTGGGAGCTATCAATTCATAGATTTAAAGGCATTCTGTTTGGCCTCAGGGGCCAACGGCTGGCACCTGAAACCTGACACCTGAACACGTTTTGAGATTGTACACCTGACACCATAAAATAGTAGCAAAGGACCCTAAAATGAAAGACGTTGTCATTGCCTCTGCCTGTCGTACCGCCATCGGTGCCTTTGGTGCAACCCTAAAAGACAGCCATGCAGCCACCATCGCCAGTGTAACGATGAAAGCGGCGGTGGAGCGGGCCGGCATCGATGCAGGCCTGATCGATGATGTGCGCTTTGGGTGCTGTATGGAACCGGTGGACACGCTGAACGTGACGCGAATCGCAGCGCTTTTAGCCGGCATTCCGGACGGCGTGCCGGCGGTGACGATCAACCGGGTCTGCATTTCCGGCATGGAAGCGGTTCTGTCAGGAATGGCGATGATCCAGGCCGGGATGGCGGACATCGTTCTGGCCGGTGGCGTCGAGCATATGTCCGGCGTGCCTTATTCATTGCCAGGTGCCCGCTGGGGTTACCGCCTGCAGGATCAACACTGCATCGACAATATAGTCCGCGGGTTGCACTGCGGATCCCACATCCTCCCCCATCCGGAAGAAGGCCCGGTGGATGCCGAAAAGCCACCGCTTTCCTATTTTAAGGGCAAACCCTACATTATGGGGCATACCGCCGAATTTGTGGCGCAGCATTTAAATCTCAGCCGGGAAGAAATGGACGAAGTCGCGCTGCGCAGCCATAACAACGTTGAACGCGCCACCCAAGACGGCTCATTCAAAGCTGAAGTCATCCCGATGGAAATCCCGCAAACAAAGAAAAGTCCCATCATTTTCGATAAAGACGAGCATTTCAGGCCGGGCCTGACCCTGGCAGACCTTCAAAAACTGCCACCGGCATTTGTGCCGCACATCGGCAAGGTGACGGCCGGAAACTCCAGCGGCATCAACGATGGGTCCGCAGCGATGATCGTTATGTCCGCGGTTAAGGCCAAGGATCTTGGCATTCAACCACTGGCCAAAATAAAGGCCATCGGCAAAGGTGGCTGCCACCCATCGATTATGGGTCTTTCTCCGGTACCAGCAGTCGCTAATCTCATTGATCGCAGTGGCATCAAGCTGGCTGATTTTGAGTTGATAGAGATCAATGAGGCCTTTGCCGCTCAATACCTGGGTTGTGAAAAAGAGCTGGGGCTGAGACGGGAGATCACCAATATTAACGGTTCGGGAATCGGCCTGGGGCACCCGGTGGGCGCAACCGGGGCCCGTATTATGATTACGCTGCTGTATGCCCTCAAACAAAAAAAGAAAGATCTGGGGCTGGCCACGCTTTGTGGTGGCGGGGGTGTATCAATGGCCTGCGCCATAGAAATAATCTAATGGTTTTCAAAATCCATGCTTTATAAAAGAATGATTGAATATCATATTTTCAGTTTTGATCGTTGGAACATTTGGATTTATTATTTGTTTCGGATTTCGGATTTTCATATTGGAGGAGGTTGGAAAATGAACAGAGTGATATTAGGGGTGACCATCAGCGTGCTATTACTAATCTTTCCGATTAGTGCCGTTGCGGTGGATTGGCTGGCGCAGGCCGACAAAATTTTTGACCAGGGCGGGCTTGAGAATTACAAAAAGTCCGTCAGCGTCTATAAAAAGGCAGTCGAAAAACAACCCGATGACTACGAGGCTGTCTGGAAATGCGCCCGGGCGCACCGCGAGTATGCCGATACAGCCAAAAAAAAAGGGATAGAGGGCTGGAAGGACATTTGTGCCCAATTCGGTAAGGCCGGAATGCAATATGCCCAAAAAGCAATTGAGCTAAAGCCGGAGCGCCCGGACGGGCATTATTTTTACGGTCTGAATGTCGGCATTTATTCTGACGGCGTCAGCATCTTCACCGCCCTGAAAGAAGGCTTAAAAAATAAAACCCAGGAAAGTTTTGAAAAAACCTATGAGATTAACAAGCTTTACAACGATGGGGGGCCGATGCTGTCTTTGGGTCGCTTCTGGGCGGTATTGCCCTGGCCGCTGCGCGATCGTAAAAAATCACTGGCGTATTACCGCGAGTATCAAGAAACCCCCTTCTTTGCCACCAACACCGAAGCCAAGCTATTCTTGGCGGAACTCTTGATTCAAATGGGGGGTGATGAGAAAAAAGGAGAAGCCAAAGGATATCTGATAGAAGCTCTCAAATCAGATGATCCTTATTTCACAGATTGGGCCAAGCAATTGCAGGCTAAACTCTAAAGCAACGACAGTAAATGTCTGGGATGAATACATCGCCTACGAAGTGCCTCCGCAAGCCTGGCATGCCAATCATGCGTTTATATCGGTATAAACGGAAGCCGGTCGTTAATGAAACAGGCGTCCCCGGCATCTTATTTCTGACAATCATAGAAAACGGTTTTTCCGATCCGATTTCCGTCTTTTGTGGTTTCATAGGAAATCCCGCAGACCGAATCTTTGCCTCTTTCCTTGACGCTGAACATGGACTGGTCTGCCAGCGCCAGGAGATCTGTTAGGGTGTCTGCATCATCCGGAAAGGTCGATACACCCATACTCGAGCTGACATGCACGTTTAGGCCCACTTTTTGAAGATAGATGGTTTGTTTGATGCGTTGCCGGATGGTTTCGGCCATATCCAATGCCTTCTGCTTGTCAAATTCAGGCAAGACCAGCACAAACTCATCGCCGCCGTAGGCCACACCATAAGCGGGTGACTGTAAATTTTTTTTTATTGTGGCGGCAATTTCCTGAAGCGCCTTGCTTGCATTCAGATGCCCATGGGTATCGACCACCTGCTTGAAATTATCAATATCCATAAATACCAGCGAAAATACCCGGCCGGTCGATGCGCTTTTTTTGATCAATTGATCCAGATCATGGTATAGGTGCCGGGTGTTGTAAAGGCCGGTTAAATTATCGTGGATGGCCAGATGTTTATATTTCTGTTTGCTTTTTTGCAGGGCTTTTTGAACGCCTTTAAGATGTTCCTCGGCTTCCATTTCTTTGGTCACAATGGTAAGATTGCCGACGGAGATAAATATCTTATCCTCTTTGAACGGCTCTATTCGGGCCTGATCCTTAAGCCAGTAAGTTTTGCCGTCAGCTGCTGTAATTTTATAGACCGCTTCGAGAATACCGCTTTTTTTAACCTCATCTCTGAGCTCTGATTTACGCTCGATAAGCTCATCACTTCTCAGGATCACTTCTTGCAGATCTTCGGGCCTGTCCATTTTTGAATAGATATGACGCTCAACGATACTGTTTCTGAAAAAATCGGAAGCGTCTGCATGGTTGCAACCCAGCAGCTGGATAAGCTGCCTGCCGGCAAATTCATACCAGATCACGTGCTGCGTCTCCTGCCATGCAGCAATATAAGGAATTGCAGGGGTTTCCAGTCGGTCAAATCCTTGAAAATCCTGGATGCAACGTGCGACGTAATCTTTTAGCGGCTGACTGTAGTTGCCTTTTAAAATGTGACCATAGTAACCGTCGGGTATGTTTTGGCGTGACATGCAGGCAATCCAATTCTTTTCAATTGACCTTAGGAGTTCGGCAGCGCTGGTTTTCTCCAAGGGGGCAAAGTTCGGAGGTCGAACCGGGTGTGTCGCCTGATATGAAAGAATAGTTCAAGATGTAGTCGTCAACCTGTAAATGATATTCCATATTTTGTGCTGGATCAAGTTCTAATTGGGCGGTCAAAATAAATGTGAACCGATTTAAAAATAGATGATCCTGGCATCAAAGAACGCATCCGCGGAAGCGAACACTATATGTTGTGTTAACATTCAAAAGTTGACTGCATATTGTGTTGCATGGTATGATAAGATTTAATTTGAGAGTTGTTACTGTTTCTATGATGGCTGAGGCCGTTTTAGGTTAAGTTAGAAACCCATTCATAAGGACGCAATATGCCATACGAAAATGTGGTTTACCTGCATGACAGAGCTGAAAAACGATTTGTCAACTCCAGAAAATATTCCCGCAGGCCATTTCGTCGCGCCACCATTTTTGCCTGCCAAAATCGATACTATGCCGGCCTGACCCAAAACATCAGCAAAGGCGGAGTGTTTATTGAGACGCAGAATCGATTTGCTAAAGGACAAATCATTACGTTCGTCATCTCCCGCACAAAAATTAAAAAAGTCTTGATGCTCAAAGGCCAGGTTATCCATCGCAACCGACGTGGCTTTGGCTTAAAATTTTTGAGCCTGATAAAGGACAGTAAAGAATATCAACTAAAATGAGCGTTTCAAATTAAAACTATGGAGAATACGATTTTAAAAGATTTCTATCAATTTAATATTTTCTAATTTGAAACCCTTCAGGCTTGCCGATCTTACCGCATCTACTGTGTTAGATGCCATTCCGCATAGGCAACTATAGCGGAACGACATCTGCCGTGTAGCTGTGGCAACCTCGACAAGCGCTCAATTTAGTGTTCATTCACCTGATCTGCACCGATAAACTGTTTCACTAACCGAATCATCTCCTTGATCTGCCGCGGCGTTTTCCAGATAATTTCAGAATCGGCATGAAACCAGGTCAGCTGACGTTTGGCATAGCGCCGATGATCGCGCTTGAGGGTGCGCAAGCATTCCGCTGGCGAGATTCGGCCCTGGATCAAGTCCACCAAATGGCGGTAACCGATAGCTTGCATGGCGTTGAGATCGCCTGCGTATCCCCAAGCCAGTAGATTTTTGACCTCATCGAGGAATCCGGCCGCGAACATGGCATCGACCCTTTGATTGATACGCTCATATAAAATTTCACGCTGCATTTGAAGGCCGATTTTTAAAGCATCAAAGGGGTGCTCGCCAAAACCGTGTTCCCGGTGGTGCCGTGAAATGGCTTTGCCGGATGCTTCGACGACCTCAAGGGCCCGCAAAATGCGGTAGGTGTCGTGGGGGTGGAGCCGCTGGGCCGTTTCAGGATCCAGGCGGCGCAAGCGTCTGTATAAGATGTCGATGCCATGGGTTTCTGCTTCTACCTTCAATTTAGCACGAATTTGCGGATCAGAAACATCGTCATTGAACAGGCCATACAGCAGTGCTTTAATATATAAACCGGTACCTCCGACCACAAAGGGCAGAATCTGTTGCCGGCAGAGCTTGGCAATAATATGGCGGGCTTGCTCGGCATAGCGGGCGCCATCAAAAGGTTCATCCGGAGCAACGATATCGACCATATGGTGAACCACTTGCGCCTGTTCTTCGGCCGTGGGTTTGGCGGTGCCGATATCCATATATTTGTAAATCTGCATCGAATCCGCACCGATGATTTGCCCCTTAAAGTGCCGCGCCAGCTCAATGGCGACAGCCGTCTTTCCGATCCCCGTCGGACCACAGACGATGACGATTTTGGGCTTGGCAGTTGCTGAATGCATCCTTCTCTTAATAATTAATCGTTTATTTGCTTAGATGGGTATTGATGCCCGGAACACTTGAACATGCCATTCAAATTACATATGTGCAAAATGAAAGTCAATTGGTGACATATTCAACCGACCGGCCCACTGAATAGTTGATTATTTTGCGCATTTGTAAGATAAATGGAATTTGTAATACTTTATCGTTGTATCGGCGACGTGAAGCAAGCCGCTTATCTAGACCGAGTCAAGTTGTATTGACGCCTCAATTTTATGAAATTTAACCTTCAGGCAAATAAAGGAAATGCGTTATGAACATCGCCGTGATCGGCGGCGGTTTTCGCTGCCAGAGATTAATGGACGTCATCGAACAACACACATTCCGGGATTTAGATCCGAAGGTCGTGGCCGTTGCCGACCTAAACGACCAAGCGCCCGGTTTCCTTCAAGCCAAGAGTAAAGGCCTGTTTGTCACCGCCGACTATAATGATTTTTTCAAGAGAAACGACATTGATCTGATCATCGAATTAACGGGCAGCATGGATATCTATAACGATGTCCTTAACAAAAAAGAGAAAACCGTTCGAGCTATCGCCAACGCCACAGCCAATCTTTTCTGGGAAATCTCCCGGGTTTCCATATTGCAAAAAAAGACCAGCCAGAAACTTCAGGCCACTCAGGCCATGTACAAGACCATTTTAAATGAGCTCATCCAGGAAGACGTTCTGGTCATCGCCCGGGATTATCGCATCATCGACATCAACGAAACCATGCTGGACAAGCTCGGGCTGCAGCGGGAGGATGTTGTTGGGCAGTATTGTTACAAGGTCACCCACCGGTGGGACAAGCCCTGTTCCGGCGAGGAGCACCCCTGCCCGCTCCACCAAAGCATAAATACAAAACAACCGACCCAGACCACCCATGTGCATCTGGACAAAAACAACAATAAAATTTACTACTCAATTTCCACCTATCCCCTGTTTGAAAATGGCACTGTTATCGCCGCAATTGAATTTTCAAGGGATATTACCAGGGATATTAATATACAAAAAGCGATGATCCAGCAGGAAAAACTAGTGTCCATCGGCCGGCTATCCGCCGGTGTCGCGCACGAGATTAACAACCCTCTTACCACCATTTTAACTACTGCGATGTTGCTTCAGGAAGACCTGAATCCGGCTGACCCCCAGTATGAAGAATTAGATACCATTGCCAAAGAAGCGCTGCGCTGTCGCAAGATCGTAACCAGCTTACTTGATTTTGCCCGCCAGACAAAACCTACTAAAAAAGAGTGCGACATCAACGACCTCATCAGAGAAAGTGTTGCTTTAACCAAAAAACAGGCCGCTTTTAAAGATGTGAATTTAACTCATGAATTAGCAGATAACATACCCCTTATTTTCCTGGATAAAGGGCAAATTCAACAATCACTGATTAATCTGATTCTGAACGCGATCGAGGCGACCGCGCCTGGTGGATCCATTACCGTCACCAGCAAGCTTGAAAGTGAAAAGAAGAACATTAAAATCGCGGTTATCGACACGGGGCATGGAATATCGGCGGAGGATCTGAGCAAGATTTTTGATCCTTTCTTCACCACCAAAGAGGATGGCAACGGTCTCGGATTGGCCATCACCCACGGCATTATTGAACAGCATCACGGAAACATTGAAGTTGACAGCAAAAAGAGCGAAGGCTCGACTTTCAAAATTAAGCTGCCCGTTAATCCCGGAGTTAAAAATGTCGCCTAATGTGATACGTATCCTGGTGGTGGATGACGAACTCAATATTTGCCAGAGCTGCCAAAAGATACTATCGAAATCAAATTACGAGGTGCAATACGTTCTCAATGGCTATGATGCGTTGAAGATGATGGAAGCCGAACCATTTGATATCGTGATTACCGATTTGAAAATGAGCAGTCTGGGTGGCATGGAGGTTTTGCATCGCGTCAAAGAAGCCTATCCCGATACACCGGTGATTGTCATAACAGGTTATGCAAGCGTTTCTTCAGCGATCGAAGTTATGAAAATGGGGGCTACGGACTACCTGCCGAAACCGTTTACCCCGGATGAGCTTCGCGCCATTGTCCGTCAGGCTGAAAGCGAAAGAGCCATACGACTTCAAAATCGGAAACTTCAGGAGCAGCAGCTGAAAAAAGACGGCTCGCTTTCGCACCAAATCATCGGAACGAGCCCCAAGATCAAGCAGGTGATCACGATGATCCAAAAAGTGGCGCCAACTGATTCTACGGTCCTTATTTGCGGTGAAAGTGGAACGGGCAAAGAATTGGTTGCCCGGGCTGTTCACGCCAACAGCCGCAGGAATGAGGCTGTTTTTTTTGCGGTCGATTGCGGAACCCTGTCGAGCAATTTATTGGAAAGCGAATTATTCGGCCACGTCAAAGGCGCTTTTACGGACGCACAAAACAGCAAAGACGGAATATTTAAAATGGCAAATCAGGGAACGGTTTTTCTGGACGAAATCAGCAATATCAGTATGAAAGTCCAGAGCAAACTCTTGCGCTTTTTAGAAGCGCGCGAATTTTTGCCGGTGGGCGCGACAACACCGATTAGCGTCAATATTCGGCTCATCTTTGCTACCAATAAAAATCTGAAAGAAATGGTTGAGGATGGCACCTTTCGAGAAGACTTTTATTATCGCATCTATGTATATCCGATTATGTTGCCGCCTTTGCGCGATCGGAAATCAGACATTTTGCCGATTGCCTATCACTTCCTGAAGCAATTCTGCCAAAACACCGGAAAAACCATCAAAGGATTCGATGACGAAGTCAGCCGACGTCTGACCGAATACGGCTGGCCCGGAAATGTCAGACAAATAAGAAATGCCATCGAACGGGCGGTCATCCTCTGCGATCGGAATCAAATCTCTTTGCAAGATTTCCCCGAGTTACGCGAAATAGACGAGCTTGAAGATTTAATTGAAAATATACCCGGCACCAATGAAGAACTAAAGCAGGTCAAGAAACAAATCAGGGCAAAGGCCACTCGCAAAATAGAAAGAAATTTCATTTCAAACGCTCTGGCAAAAAACGACTGGAATGTGACCCGCTCTGCAGAAAGCGTTGGCATGCAACGCAGCAACTTCCAAAAACTGATGA
>JASFJF010000120.1:0-9718 GCA_050122255.1 Desulfobacterales bacterium | reverse complement strand
TCGGCGGCGGTATCGTATTCGGGTTATCGGACAGCTGGATGTATGTTTTCATTTATGAAATCCTTCTGCTGTTGGTAGCCGGAGGGTTTGTTGCCAAGTAAAGCGCCTGTCCTCAAACCTTACAAGCGCCCTCTCTTGATAAATACCATTAAAACGGCCAACCGAATTCACAGGCACAAGCCTTTCTGAATAATTACGTGCACATTAAAGGGAGGAGATGTGAACCCTCAGGGAACACCAAATATGATTTTATGGTTTTTTCTGGCGGTTTTTTCATTATCCTGCATCATGATGGGTTGGCTGCTGTGGCCATTTGTATCGGTCATCATTCTGGCCATTGTAGTGGCGGCCGTCTTTACGCCGGTGTATAAATTTTTGATTCGCAGATTGAATCCAACTCTTTCGTCTTTGCTTACCTGTGTCCTGATTTTTATCGTTTTATTTCTGCCACTCTCATTTTTGGTCGGGATTTTAGCCAATGAAGCCTGGGAGTTGTATCTAACGACCAGAGGTGCACTTCAGAACAAACCCATCATGGAGTTGCTTGAAAAAAGTGATATATTCGATACGATCAACCATTTTTTGGCGCGGTTTAAAATTGAAATCACCGGCGAGCAGCTAAACCGGGCAATTGCCGAGGTCGGCAGGGTGGTGGCGCTTTTTTTGTACGAGCAGGCCCGCTCGATTACCACCAACGTGCTCAAATTTATTGTCAATTTCTTTTTTATGCTGCTCATCATTTTCTACCTGCTCATCGACAGCCCACGGTTGCTATCCTTTATTGTCAAAATCTCCCCTTTGCCGGAGGATCAGGACCAGATATTGATTCAAAAGTTTAAGGATATTGCCACAGCCATCCTGCTGGGCAATGGATTGGGCGGACTGATCCAGGGCACACTGGGCGGAATCGTTTTTGCCGTTTTTGGATTAAAATCGCCTTTTGTGTGGGGGGTCATCATGGCGCTGCTGGCGTTTTTACCCATTTTAGGAATTGGGGTTGTTTTTGTGCCGGCCGCAATTCTGCTATTTTTGCAAGGTCGTATAAGCGCCGGCATATTTTTTCTTACGTTTTACATTATCCTATCGGGTGGCATTGAATATTTTTTCAAACCCAAACTGGTGGGGCAACGAGTGCGGATGCATACCCTGATTGTATTTTTGTCGATTATCGGGGGGCTGAAGCTATTTGGAATATTGGGCATTATTTACGGCCCGCTGGTGGTCACGGCATTTTTGACGCTGTCCGAAATATATCTGGCCAGTTACCAGCAGATGGTTGAACCGACTAAATAAGGTTCAGGCTTCAAAGGTTCAGAGTTCAGGGGGTCAAACTTTAAGGATTACGGTTGCGGGTTGCGAGTTTAGGGGAGTTAGCAGCTACTACTTAGAAAGCAGGGGGTCAGAAGACAGAGTTCAGAGGACAGAAACAGAAGACAGATTGAAAATCGCAGCACGGGACACCTTACCAGATTTCTGATTTATGTTCCCGCCTTCATCTTTTTGCTGGCACCTGAACACTGAAACCTGACAAAATTTTTCGTTAATATCCCATAACCTTCAGGCACGGAGTAAAGATGCATCAGAGCGAAAATCATGCTGAAATCAGCATCGAAAAAGAAATGAAAAGATCCTATCTGGATTATGCCATGAGCGTCATCATCGGCCGAGCCTTGCCGGACGTTCGCGACGGGCTGAAACCGGTGCATCGGCGGGTGCTGTTTGCCATGCGGGAGCTCAAAAACGATTGGAATAAAGCGTATAAAAAGTCGGCCCGTATTGTCGGCGATGTCATCGGTAAATACCATCCGCACGGTGATGCTGCCGTTTATGATACGATCGTACGTCTGGCACAGGATTTTTCAATGCGTTACCCGCTTGTCGATGGCCAGGGAAACTTCGGTTCCATCGATGGAGACCCGCCGGCAGCCATGCGCTACACTGAAATCCGGATGATGCGATTGGCTCATGAGATGCTGGCCGATCTGGATAAAGAGACTGTTGATTTTACTCCCAATTACGATGAATCCCTAATGGAGCCCACGGTGTTACCCACCAAAATTCCCGATCTGTTGATTAATGGATCGGCCGGAATTGCGGTGGGGATGGCCACAAATATTCCGCCCCATAATCTGTCTGAAGTCATCGATGCTCTAAAAGCCCTTATCGATGATCCCAATGTTTCTATCAGCGAATTGACGAGATATATTCCAGGTCCTGATTTTCCGACAGGCGGCATCATTTATGGCACCGAGGGCCTCCGTGACGCATATGCCACCGGCCGCGGTAGTATCCGCGTCAGAGCCAGGATACTGGTTGAAAAAGACAAACGCACCCGGCAAGAAACCCTGGTTGTCACCGAGCTCCCCTATCAGGTGAATAAAGCGAAATTGATCGAAAAGATTGCCGAACTTATCCGGGATAAAAACATTAGCGGTATCCGGTACGTTCGAGATGAATCGGACCGTGATGGCATGCGCATTGCGCTGGGGCTCAAGAAGGACCAGATTGCCGCAGTTACCATCAATCAGCTTTATAAGCACACCCGCCTGGAGACCAGTTTTGGCATCATCTTTTTAGCGGTCGTCAACGGTCGGCCCGAGCTTCTCAATTTAAAAGAAGTCCTGCACCATTTCATCCTGCATCGCAAGGAAATCGTCATCCGGCGGACACGCTTTGATTTGAAAAAAGCCGAAGACCAGGCACATATTTTAGAAGGCTTAAAAATCGCGCTTGACAATCTGGATGAAGTGGTGGCTCTTATCCGTGCAGCCAAATCACCGGCGGATGCGAAATCTCAGCTGATCGAAAAGTTCAGCCTTTCCGAAAAACAGGCCCAGGCCATTTTGGACATGCGACTTCAACGACTCACCGGACTCGAGCGTCAGAGGATTCAACAGGATTATAAAGCAATTCTAAAGGATATTGCCCGGTTTAAAGAAATTTTGGCCAGTGAGCGTCTCGTGCTCAATATCATTAAAAAAGAACTAACCGGGATACAGGAACAGTTCGGCGACCCGCGCCTAACCGAATTGGTTGAGAAGACCAAAGAAATTACCATCGAAGATATGATTGTCGAAGAAGATATGGTGGTCACCATTACCAAGCGCGGTTACATCAAGCGCAACCCCATCACCCTTTACCGAAGCCAGCGCCGGGGCGGGAAGGGCAAAACCGCCATGGGGACCAAAAAAGATGATTTCGTCGAGCTCTTATTTGTCGCGTCTACCCACCACACCTTTATGTTTTTCACCAACCTAGGCAAAGTCTACTGGTGTAAAGTATATGATATTCCCCAGGCCGGGCGCATGAGCCTTGGAAAGGCAATCGTCAATCTGCTTAATTTTGGAAAGGATGAAAAGCTGGCCACTGTCCTGGCTGTGCCAGAGTTTAAACCGGGGTATCATGTGCTTATGGCCACCAAGAACGGTCTGATCAAAAAGACGGATTTAATGGCCTTCAGTCGTCCGCGGGTCGGCGGTATCATAGCCCTGAACATTCTGGAGGGTGATGAGTTTATTGCCGCGCGTATCACCGATGGCACCTTGAATGTTTTCCTGGGGTCACGCGGCGGAAAAGCCATTCGATTTCATGAATCCGATGTGCGCCCATTTGGGCGAGTTGCCACCGGTGTGCGGGGGATGCGCCTGGCAGAGGGAGATCGGATCGTGGGCGCTGAAGTGCTCAGCCACGGGCAAACGCTGTTTGCCGTGACAGAAAACGGATACGGCAAACGGACCTCCATTGATGAATATCCGGTTCAAAAACGCGGTGGTAAGGGGGTTATCTCGATTAAAACCACCGAACGCAACGGAAAGGTTGTTGGGATATTACTGGTATCCGATGATGACGATTTGATGCTCATGACCAACATCGGCAAAGTGATTCGGATGCAAATTAATACGATTTCGGTCATCAGCCGCAATACCCAGGGTGTAAAGCTGATGGGCATGGACGCAGACGAGCGGGTGGTTGGTGCGGCGCGGCTGGCCGAAAAAGAATAAGATTAGATGCTTCTTGGAATAGAAAGCAATTAAATGTCAAAACATGGCAACACAAAGGATCACAAAGGCGCCGGTCACCGTCAGAGGTTGCGTGAACGTTTTCTGGCAAATGGACTGGAAGGTTTTCATGATTATGAAGTCATTGAGCTTTTGCTCACCCTGGCCACGCCTCGCAAAGATTGCAAGGTTGCAGCCAAAGCCGTTTTGAAGCGCTTTAAGTCCTTTCAGGGTGTTCTCGAAGCGTCACCTCATGAACTCCGTAAAATTAAAGGCATCGGGCCCAAAAACCTTTTTGGCCTCAAATTGATTAAAGCCGCAGCCGATCGTTATCTTGTAAAAAAGCTCATTCACAAAGATGCCATCAACGATTCCAGAGCACTTTTTGATTTTCTATACCATCATATTGGCGATAAACGCCGGGAATTCTTCGAGGTCATTTTTCTGAATTCCAAAAACGAGGTAATTGCTGCCGATACTGTCTCCGAAGGGACATTAACCGCCAGCAGCGTATATCCGCGTGAAGTCATTCAGGCGGCTTTGAGCCATGATGCCGCTGCGCTGATATTTGCCCACAATCACCCCTCAGGCGATCCGAAACCCTCCTCAGCGGATGTGGCCATTACGCGCCAGCTTGTATTTGCCGCTAAGGTTATGGGTCTGGTCGTCCATGAGCATCTCGTTATTGGTGATAATCAGTACTTCAGTTTTGCAGATCAGGGTTATATTGAAAGCATGAACCGGGAGTATGAAAAGTTGACGCAGCCGGAAACGAATGCTTAGTATATCGCATTAAATTAACGCGAATGATATCGACTCGATGACAAAGAGAAAAGAAGAATATCCTTACTGTTTTGGAAATCTGGATACGGTTTTTCCGCTGGCAGAAGACGGTCTCAGGCACTCTCCTGAAAGCTGCATGGTCTGTTTTTGTAAAACAGAATGCCTGAGGGAAGCCGTCACCGGTGAGGAGGGTATCCAAATTAAAGAGGAGCAGGTAAAACGTGCTTACAACTCTGGGACCATCAGTTTTGTTGAACGCTGGGCCCGAAAAAAGACCCTGGAGAATAAAAAAAAGAAGCAGCGCTGATCATGTCATTCCAATATCATCGACAAGCCGCCATGGATGTCGATTCATAGGTTAGTCATGCTTTTGTTTCAGATGACACTTATGCCGTCTTCCTTATTTTCGGAATATTAATATGACAAGCGGTATAAAATTACTCTTTGCCAAACCCATCAGGCAGTAACACATCCACGTCTATAAAACGATGCCCCCAACGGCGATCCCCAAAAAAATAAAAATCACAATCCTTTTGGCATTTGTCCTCTTGGGTTTTGTGGTATTTTGGTTCCGCGTTCCGATATGGGAAAAGATGATCGACTGGTATGGACTGCTTTCTGATCGTGAACAGATCCGCAATCTGATTTCTTCATTTGGGTCCAGCGCGCCGCCGGTGTTTATGTTGATCCAGATTCTGCAGGTCATGTTCGCGCCGGTGCCCGGAGAAGCTACAGGTTTCATCGGCGGTTACCTGTTCGGCATGCTACCCGGATTTATGTATTCCAGTATTGGCCTGACGATCGGTTCATGGCTAAATTTCATGATCGGCCGTTTCCTGGGCCGACGCTTCGTCAGAAAACTGATCCCCGCACCACAGCTGTCAAAAATAGATGCCATGCTGAAGCGTCAGGGCATTATCATGGTCTTTATCCTGTTTTTAATCCCTGGCTTTCCCAAAGATTATCTATGCCTGGCCCTTGGATTGACGAAGCTGCCGATCAAACTTTTTGTCCCAATGGCTGCATTCGGCAGAATGCCGGGCACATTTGCGTTGAGCGTGCAGGGCGCATTCCTGTATGAACAAAATTATGTTTTGCTCGCAGTAGCCATGGGTGCCTGTCTGCTTCTGGCGGCGCTCTGTTATCATTATCGCGAAAGGATTTACGTGTGGGCTGAGAAACTCGAAAATAATTAGAAACCTATAGTAAATTATGGTAGGATATATCAAAACTAATTGATTTTCGCAGACTTAAGATCATTCTTGAAGGAGAAGACTTTGGCCCATTGGAAGTACAGAGAGGAATTGAGCCGCTTAAAAAAATTGAGGCGTTCCTATTATGAATTGTTAAGGGATGAGCTGGATCAATTCTTGATACAGTATGCCCTGATAGATTCATATGCAAAATTCAGCGCTCAGCAGATATCGTTTCCTTTTGTTGAAAAGCGGGAGATGAAGCCGCGAGGGCGCATCCCAAATCGGGAGTATAAATCTCACAATGCGTTTTTAGTTATTTTTGTAGAAGATACGGTTCTGCCAGAGCACAAAAAGTACATCCGATATTTCGATGTCAACAAAACAACCAAGCAGAATTTATTACGCTTTAAAACACTTTCCCTTTCTGAAAAGTTTGACCGCAATTGGAAGTATCTTGAATCCATCTACTTTAAGAGCTTTTTAAAAATCATGCTACCGGTGGACTATGCTTTGCTCATTCAAGGGGATTCCAGCAGCATAAAAAGGAATCGATATGGACTTACGCATTTCCATGTGCGTATTGATTGGCCGATTACCGAAGCGGCTGAGGATATGGCGCGCAGCTTACGGTATATTTCTAAAGATATTTTTGAAAAGGGTGACAAGTACGCTGAAGATATCCAAAAAAAATTTTTCGAATATTACGGGCTACCGGTAATGGTTGGTGGCAGGCGAACAGCTGCCATCGTTGCCGCCCAATATCTTAAACGAATTCCGGGGATCTCCACCGTTTATGTGGGCAGCAGCGAGTCGCGGGCGTTGACCCGTATATCAGAGCGGGGAATATCCAAATCGGTTTTGATTAAAAAATCCATCAAGGAGTTGAATGAGATCGCCGAAGCCAATGGATTGACGCCACAGGCATTTAGAAAAAATTACATTGTCTCAAGGGAGAAAAGATGCGGGGTTTGCATTTTTCAGGCCAGCTATGCGGGGACTTACCATGCCCGTGAGCCTGAAGACGGCAAATTGAGGGAACTCAAGCCGGATTTGCATTGGTTATCGGTGGGCGAACAGCATATCCTGCCAAAACCGGGCATTTCAAAGTATGCGCCTATTCCGCTGAATGTCATCTACACATAGTCAATCACTGTTTTCAATTCAATACACAAAAATTGACCAGGGCATATTCCAGAAATGCCTAAATTAATCTAAAATGTCTAAAGCTAAGAAATTCTAAGCTTTTACTTAATAAAGATGGAGCGTAGCGACACCAAAATTTAAAGCACTTTATCTCATTTTAGTTCACTTTAGTTTAGGCATTTTCTTTTTAAAATTCTTTCATCATGGCGATTTCATCGCAGTCCGGGAACTTCACGCAGATAATGCAATCAGCCCAGATTTTTAAAGGCAGATCAGAGCGTTCGATTTGAACAAAATCGAATTGTTTGAAAAAGTCCGGTTTATAGGTAAGGGTGAAGACTTTTTTAACTTCAAAGGTCATGGCTTCCCGCAAAACCGTTTCCGTCAGTTCGGTTCCGATGTTTTTCCCCAGGTGCTCGGGTAAAACCGCCAGAGAGCGAATTTCTGCGAGATCTTCCCAGCAAAACTGCAGCGCACAGCAACCGATAAGTTGATCATCATTCCGATCGACATACACCCAAAAATCTCTGACATGATCGTATAACTCACTTAACGGGCGTGCTAGTAGCTCCTCTTTCTTACCATATTCCTGCAATAGACCGTGAATGGACTTGACGTCTTTTATGGTCGCTTTTCGAATCATTACTGTCGAATGCCCCGATGCCGATATAACGGTTAAGTATTTATGGTGGTTGTCGAAAAAACACTCCGGTTGCCTATCGTTTTTTTGCTACAACACTTGTGCCCTCATCCTTTTTTACGGAACACTGGAAGCCAGGCTATATCACTGTTTGCTGCCCAAATTCAACTCAAATCCAAAATAACAAATGCCAGTAAGCAGATAACAGAAGACAGATAACAGATACCAGACAGAAATATGCTGCATTAAGCTTTTTATATCTGTCTTTCTGGCTTCTGACCTCTGAAGCAATAAACCGGCATCACTGAAAGGGTATCGGCTCGGTGCCTTTTTTAAACAGAGCAACTACCGATGGCTTTGCAGCATCTTTCCGGGGCAGGCCGGTTACAGGGTCTATGTGAATCGGCCGCACGTCGTCGGGAATGTCGAAATAAAGATGAGGCTCATTTTGAAGGGCAACTTGCATAAAATCAATCCAGATGGGCAAAGCTGCCCGGGCCCCGGTCTGGCGTTCTCCCAAACTGCCTCCACGGTCCCGGCCAACCCAAACGCCGGCTATAATACGGGGTGAAAAGCCGATGAACAGAGCATCTTTGTAGTCATTCGAAGTGCCTGTTTTGCCTGCCACGGCCTTGCCCAGAACCTGTGCGCGTTTGCCGGTGCCTTCATTGACGACGCCCTCGAGCATATTGGTTACAATCGCAGAAGTGCTGCGCGACAGCACCAATCTTTTCTGGGGTTTGGTGCGATAAATAATGCGCCCCTGCCGGTCGCTGACTTCCAGGATACCATAAGGCTCAATCCTTTCACCCTTATTGGCAAAGACAGCATAGGCTGATGTCAATTCAACCAGCGTGACCTCCGATGTGCCCAGGGCTAGCGATAAGTTTGATGTCAGATGTGATTTGATACCCAGCTGATGGGCAAATTGGGCGACAGACAGCGGCCCCAGTATTTGCAGCAATCGGACCGCAGGGATGTTTTGCGAGATGGCCAGCGCATGCCGCAGGGTCATTTCGCCCTTGTATTCCAATGAGAAATTTTGCGGTTTCCAATCCTGGCCACCCTGCGCTCCCCGGTAGACGACGGGTGCATCCAGGATTGTTTTATTTTGCGCCAAGCCCTGTTCAATGGCATAGGCATAAACAAACGGCTTAAAAGCCGAACCTGGTTGGCGCAGTGCCATGGTCGCCCGGTTGAAGCGGCTGGTCGCAAAATCGTCACCCCCCACCATGGCCAAAATTCCGCCGGTCGTCAAATCAATAGAGATCAGGGCTGCCTGCGGGCCGGCAACCTCTGTTCGGGCCGGCTGCATTCTTTTGCTCAGGTCCGAAAGCCCGTCAATGATGGCTTTTTCAGCTGCCTGCTGAAGTTGAAAATTTAGGGTTGTATGCACCGACAGACCATTTTTATAAAGCCGGGTCGAGCCCAGTTTGTCTTCTAAAGTCGATTTAACGTATTCGACAAAAAAAGCAGCTTTTGATGAATTTGAGCGGCGGCGGCTGGTATCAAGGGCCCTATTGACCGCCTGCTCATAGACAGCATTTGAGATATGGCCGGTATCACGCATTTGTTTCAAAACCGTGTTGCGTCGCTTGATGGCCAGCTCCGGGTTAACCAGCGGTGAATAGCGCGAAGGCGATTTGGGCATACCAGCCACCAGCGCACATTCGGACAGATCCAGGTCCTTGACGGATTTGCCAAAAAATATTTTGGCGGCAGATTCCACACCATATGCGCCGCTGCCGAAGTAAACCTGGTTAAGGTACAGTTCTAGTATTTCATTTTTCGTATAGCGGCGCTCCAATTGGAAAGCCAGGATGGCTTCTTTTAATTTGCGCACCAGCGTTTTGCGCGGCGTAAGAAAAAGAGTTTTTGCCAGTTGCTGGGTAATGGTACTGGCGCCTTCAACGAATTCGCCGGCTTTTATATCCTTGATGATGGCCCTTGCAATCCCC
>JASFJF010000119.1:0-9880 GCA_050122255.1 Desulfobacterales bacterium | reverse complement strand
AGTAGTAGAGGAACTTGTGGATCCACTGATGATCGAAATGGAAAGAAATTTCAAAAATTTGAAAGATTATGTCGAGATAGAAGTCACTAAAAATCAAGTAAAGATCCGTTTAATGGGAGAGATCACCTTTGCTACCGGAAAGGCACAGATCCGGCCGATGTTTAAGCCATTATTGCATAAAATTGGATCTATGCTTGAAAAAACCAATGGCGAATTGATCATTGCCGGCCATACAGACAATGTCCCTTTGAAAGGTGGTCGATTTAAATCCAATCTGGGATTGTCCATTGCTCGCGCTGGCTCGGTTGCAGAGTTTTTACTTAACAACACGTCGCTTGAGCCTGCCAGGCTCTCCCCCATGGGTTTTGGCGAGTTTCGACCAATAGCCCCAAACGGGACACCAGCAGGGCGACAAAAAAATCGCAGAGTGGAGATTATTCTTACTATCTAAATGCATTCAAAAATGAGATTAAAAAGTGAATCTTAAGTTAATTCTTATTATAGCAATAACTGTTTCATTGGTTTTATCCCCATTTTTCACTTCGGCTGACACCATTATTCTAAAAACAGGCGAAGCCATAGAAACCCGGAAGGCCTGGGAACAGGGCAATAAGATTTTTTTTGATGTGCATGGACTGGTTTTAAGCGTAGATAAAAAAAGTGTTCAACATATTGAAAGAGCAACACGCGATCGAAATGATGCTTCGCTGAACCCAAAGAAAAAAACGGTCATTATATCGAAAAGTGACAACGAAACCAGAGGAAAAAATAATTTGCGGAGCGAGAATATACAGAAACCATCGCGCCCGCGCTCATCCAATCTACACAATGAAGTCTTAACGTCTATTCATTTTAATGGATTCCGCGATCTGCGCTGGGGTCTAAAAGCATCAAGCGTGAAAGGTTTGCAAAAGATCGATTCACAGGCCGATTTGGATGGGATAACAGAATATATTAGGCCAGATGATGTATTAAAAATAGCCAAAGCTGAACTAAAGTCCATTGTGTATTCATTTTGGCACGAAAAGCTTTATACAGTAACCATCTGGACTGAAGGTCGTCATAATTACGTGGCGTTGCGCGAGGAAGTTTTTAGACAGTTCGGTAAGGGGCACAGAAGTGATAAGCACCCCGAAAGATATATTTGGTCAGAGAAAAAGACAGACAGGATGTTGGAATATATTGAAGGTGGCGAATTTGGTCTGCTATGGTTAAGATCGAAAGTCATAGACAGGCAACTTAAGCTGTCAGAATTAAGCGGCCCAATAACCTATTTAAAAAGTATAAAATCCAAAGGTTATAAAAAATCATACGCCTTGGAAACGGATCGCTCAAAATAGCCAAATACGAAGGAACCGACCTCGATATATGTCCAATTTAGGCTCTTATGATGTCCAAAATCTTCCGAAAACTTTGACGAAGTTTGGGAGACTGGTCGTAGATGGAGTTTATTTGTTTGACCGTCAATCCATCTAAGGTCATGCTGTCTGAGCTAATTCGATCTTTTGCTTCACCTCGGATAAGGTTGGTCTTTTCAAGAATCTCAGAACGACCCGATCCTTTTTCTCGATCAAATAGAATGGAAGCTAACATCTGATGAATTGCCTTACTGGGCTGACTACGGGGATTTTCAACAATGATTGGTGTAAAACTTCGAGCCGCCTTACGCGCAAGTTTATCAAATGGGATAATTCCTAATATCCCGACATCCAGAAAGCATTTTTCTTTTAAAACTTGTTGCATTGAGTCGGCAATCCGAAAGTCTTTATGACTGTCGGCCATGTTTACAACAAGGGAGAAATGGAATTCGTCGTACTGCTGCTTTAGTTTTTTATAGGCCAATAGATCCCTTTCGCGAACCTGCCCAAGAATAGAATCCATTGAAAGATTTTTTGATTTTTGCAAGGTGCCATCTTTGACTTGTCGGGCCAAACCTTTAAGTGATTTATGTTCTGAAAAAAACCGCTCTAAAAAACGATAGAAGGAGACTTTGACAAAACTATAGCTGTCTAAAACCGAAGCCGGCTCCGTGCCGCTGACGACAATCTTGTGGTCAGCAAAAAGAAAAAAATCAAGCACATTATAGGAGGAATTACCACCAAGATCCATAATAAGGTAGTCACCTTCCAATTCTCGAAGGTGTCTCATAATTTTCTGTTTTTGAGCATAAGGCAGATTTTCGCTCCCTAGTTTCGAAGAATCACCGCCGATCAGAGACAAGCCCTTGAAAGGGGTTGGCGTCATTATATCAGTAATGGAGTCGACTTTTCTATCCAAAAAATCATTCCAGGTTTTAGAAAGGGATTTTACTCCTGTATAGAGGTGCACATCTGCCCCACCCAAGTCAAGATCTGCCAACACCACCCGTTGGCCCAAAAGGGACAGACCTACGGCCAGATTTGCGGCAAGAGCCGATTTTCCCACTCCACCCTTGGATCCACCGACAGCAAGAATTGTCTTCGCACTCCTTTCGGTGTCGCTGGTGTCATTTTTTTTATGAGAAGTATTTTCAGGATGCGCCTTCTCTTGCGTATTTTCCGAAACGCTTGATTTCTGGTATCGGGTACTTCCGTCCTCAGCATATTCAAATAGCATAGGATCTATCCTGTTTTGGGGTTAATTGAATAGCAAGTGATCCGCAAATTGGTATTGGACATGGGAATACACCAACTTATTCATTGATCACAGCACCACTGGTTTCCTGTGCAAACCTTATGCCATGTTATTACAAAATTAATTTATAATAATATCAATATATTATGATTCTACAAGGGGAAAAATTTTCCGCTCTTATCGATCGACAAGTCAAGAATTTGGCGAAAGTTGATTCAGGTTTGCAACCTATGGAAAAACGGCAGTCTCGATCCTCCATGAGCGTTTAGGACGTTATTTTGTGCGCAAGGGGGGCAAAGATGCATCCATTGCGTTTCTGTTAGCCCAGAATAATTTTGACAGCTGACCGCAATGCTGGTAGGTATCAATCGATTTGTCAGATAGATACTAAACGAAAGCCACTGGAGAACCCCCGGAGGGTATCATGCGATGGAGAAGTGGAAGGCGAAGCACAAACGTTGAGGACCGGCGTCGGGTGCGCGTTACACGCAAAGCCGCAGGGGGCGGTATCGGCATCGTTGTGATTGCATTGATTGCCATGTACTTTGGCATTGACCCCAGCATATTTCTCAGCCAACTGGGCCCGACCAGCAGCGTCAATACCCAGCAATCCACGCGACAGATTCCTGCAGCCGAAAATGAGCTGGCTGAGTTTGTGTCGGTCGTGCTGGCCGACACCGAGGACACCTGGAACGGTCTGTTCAGCCAAATGGGCAAAACATATCGGGAGCCCAATCTGGTGCTGTTTTCCGGAGCAGTCCAATCAGCCTGTGGCTTTGCCCAGGCGGCCATGGGGCCGTTTTACTGCCCGGCCGATCAAAAAGTCTACATCGATCTGAGCTTTTATCAGGATTTAAAGAACCGCCACGGTGCCCCGGGCGATTTTGCCCAGGCGTATGTGATTGCCCATGAGATCGGGCACCATGTTCAAACCCTGCTGGGAATATCGGAAAAGGTTCACTCCGCCCGCAGGCGCGTCAGCCAGGTGGAAGGCAATCGGCTTTCAGTGATGCAGGAGCTGCAGGCAGACTGTTTTGCAGGTATCTGGGCCCATCACGCCAACCGCATCCGCCAGATCTTAGAGGAAGGCGATAT
This sequence comes from Desulfobacterales bacterium, assembly GCA_050122255.1. Taxonomy (GTDB): domain Bacteria; phylum Desulfobacterota; class Desulfobacteria; order Desulfobacterales; family JAHEIW01; genus JAHEIW01. The sequence continues at coordinate 6,172 of JASFJF010000119.1, read as the reverse complement.
CGAGGAGGCCCTGGGGGCGGCCAGTGCCATCGGTGATGACCGCCTGCAACGCAAATCAAGAGGCTACGTGACGCCAGATTCGTTTACCCACGGCAGCTCCGCCCAACGCGTCCGCTGGTTCAAAAGGGGACTAAAAAGCGGCGAGGTACTGGATTGCAACACGTTCCGAGCCGATAAACTTTAACCCAAATGGGCGATCCAAACTTAATAAAGTTACTACAGCTGCTGGTTTTTTGCCGCCAACTAACAGCTACTATCCGAAAACGGGCGTTAAGGTTTCCGCTATCAATGTGAATCCTAAACTTTGCACCCATACTGAGGTGATATTCAGGTAGGGATTTAGGGAAGTGATGATGGGCCTGATAAGGAGCGCGGCTATAAGCGGAAAGCCGATATCAAATGAAAAAACAGATAATATAGGCCGCCGGCAACGCCGATCAGGCCGGCAACAAGCAAGCTAATACGGCGGCGATTGACCTGCCGCTCTCTGATTTCCGCTTTTTCATTCAGGTACCCGATGGCTGAATCGACCACCGTCGTGTGGAGCGCCAGGACCGATGGTTTTCGGCAGTGCGGGCATAGTTCGAGGAAGCTACCCAGGTTTCGGGTTTCGTAATGATACCGGCTGATATACTGATGGGGTGAGCTGATCGTTTCATCAATTTTTTTGCCAGGTTTGCTCTCTAAAAGGATTAGGGACCTTTCCTCAGTATCAACTTCGGGTTCGACATCGATAACATTTGATGGCACCTGTTTTATCTTTTTTGCCTCCATTTTAATCACCTCTGACGAATCATTTTTGACGTGCATGCCTTCCTGAATTGTATTTTGCAGAAATCATGCCAATTCCTATGTCAATAAAATCTGTAGCAATCAAGGGAAGTTGCCTCTACGCGCGACCTTTTTACCCATATGGTTATAAGAATTAAAATAAATAAAAATGGGCAGAATTTTACATATTTTTAAGGGTTTATGTAGATCGCAACAAGAATAGCTGCTCGATTTAAGATTATGCCAAGTGGGCCGATAATTAAAACAGCGGCTGTGCAATAGATTTGTAAGAACCGCCAATGATGACCATTGCATGGCTGTGGAAATGATTCGGACCACCAAGGAGAAGCACAATGGCTATTTCCCAACATTTAGAAGTCCTCAAGCAAGGAGTTTCAGCGTGGAATCATTGGCGCACTGAAAACGTCGACACTGAGCCTGATCTGGCGGGTTGTCATTTGAGCAAAGCAGATCTAAAAGGGGCCAATCTAAGCGAAACCGACCTCAGGTGGTCGGATCTGTCCTGGGCCGACTTGAGTGGCGCCAACCTTAACCGCGCTGACCTGCGGCGCGCGAACCTCAGCCGCTCAATTTTCAATATGGCCAATTTGAGCGAAGCCAACCTCAGCGAGACCTACCTGAGTGGGGCTTATTTCAGTGAAGCCGACCTGAAACGGGCAATATTTATCCGGGCGGATTTAGCCAGTGCAGACCTCAGTAAGGCTGATTGTCGGCGGGCCAATTTTAGATGGGCCTATTTAATCAAGGCCAGATTTAACGGTGCCAATCTGAGCGATGCCAATTTGATTGAAGCCAATTTGACAAAAGCTGAACTCAGGCGGAGCAACCTTGAAGAAGCCTTCGTTGCCTGGAGCTGCTTTGGCGACAATGATCTGAGTGAAACCGTCGGGTTGAATGCCGTCAAGCATTTCGGCCCCTCGACCATCGGTATCGACACCATTTATCGATCGAAGGGCAACATACCAGAAGAATTCCTCAGGGGCGCAGGCGTACCGGAGCACTTTATTTCCTACACCGGTTATTTGAATGAAAAAGCCTTTCGGCACAATAGCTGCTTTATCAGTTTCTCCGGAAATGATCGTAATTTTATTGAAAGAATAGGGGAGGACTTACAGCGAGAAGGCGTGCGCTGCTGGTATGCTCCTGAAGAAATGAAGATGGGGGATGCCATCCGACAACAGGTAGACCAGTTGATACGGGTACAGGATAAATTGCTTGTGGTATTATCAAAATTTTCCGTCGAAAGCCAGTGGATTCAAAAAGAGGTAGCGGCCGCCATTGAAGAAGAGCACAATCGCAATAAAACCGTTTTGTTTCCGGTGCGGCTGGACAATGGTCGCATGGATGCCGAAAAAGACTGGTTGAAGGAACTTCAGAAATCCCATCCCATTTATGATTTTACGGCCTGGCAGAACTGGGAAAGCTATTTCACACAATTTAGCCGATTGGTTGACGATATTAAGGCAGCTTAAGGTCGGAGCGACGTCTATAGTGGGTTTCTGACAGGAGCAATTTGTCAGTACCGTTTGCATCTTCAATTAAAACGCACAAGGAAGTATGGAAAGGCTGGAACACCCCCCGGCGCCTTGCGGTAGCCGGCTTCCTTGCGCTGCTTAAATATATCCTACATAGTGGTATATGTCAAGCCAAATTCCTGATCTATATGGACAGAACTGAAAAAATGCCTGCAGAACTCATTCAATCTGATATATCAAACAGCGAAAGCCCTAAAACAGACCTCAAAAAAACTGAATCTGTCAATCAGAATGACATTGAGAAGCAGGATCAACGGGCGCAAGCGGTTGATGGACCTCAGGCACCAATTAACACACCAGCCGAATCCGAAAGACCTGACAAAGATGAACATGATACGGATCCGCCACAGGAAGTTTCAAAAGAGGTGTCGGTCTCGCCGGTTAATGATCAAGCACTATCAGACGCAAATGATGATGAGAGCGGTATTTCGGCGATCGATAGTCAGGATACAAGCCGGCAAGAGGATTCGGCCCACGAATCTGAAGCGTCCACGCCGGCAGCCGCGGCGACCAAAACATCATCCGCCAAGATGGCAGTGTCTGCGCTTTTAATTTCAATTCTTTGTTCAGGTTTTTTTATTTTTGAAAGCAAGTCAAAAATCAAGAAGGACAAAACCGTGGCCGAGGCGCCATCAGAAGATCGACCTCAACCGCTTCAACCTGAAAATCACCAAATTGTAGATATTTCCTCTACGGTGACTCCCAGCATTTACGATGACTCCATTAAAGAAATTCGTATTCTCAGAGACACCCTGTTAAAAAAACAGGCAGAAGTGCTCATGCTCAAAAAGCGGTACCGGCAACGTATCGAAGAACTCGAAAAAGAAATTTTAGATGAGCAACGCAGATCCGGTGTTCAGACATACCTGCAGGCCTCAAACAATACTCGAATTGTTTTCAGCCTGAAGACCATCCAGCGTCGTCAGGCCTATATCAAACAGCTACAAAAACCGCTTAAATGGGTTTCGGAAGCCTGTGAGGAACTGTTGTATTTAAGAAGACGTGTGATGACGGATCTGAAGGTGTCTGCAATTGCCAGTGGAATTGATATGGACAAGCATGCCCAGCAGATGCATCGAGCCCTCAGAGAATACCGGCCCACAGCAGACAACCTCGCCATTGTTTCGACAGACACCCGCCTGGAATCGCTTGAAACCATATGGCAGCAAATCCAAGATAAGCAGTATGTCGTTTCGGCTGAACCCGTTTATTCGAAAAACCAGATCATATCCGCGCAAATCTGTGCCGGAAATTTTAATCGTATCGGCGAGCTTTCCGAAATGACAGCTGCAACGGCAAAGTGCATCGCTGAAATGCAGGCTTCAGATCTTTTTCTGAATCAGATTACCGAGATCTCTCCGGGAGCTGCTAAACAGCTGAGTCAATGGAAAGGCAGCTGGATTTGCATGAATGGTGTGCGAGCACTTTCGCCGCGGGTGGCCCATTATCTATTTCAGTGGGATGGTCAGCTGATTTCTTTAAATGGATTGACAGACTTTCCAGCTGAAATTGGAGAAGCTCTTTTAGGATGGCGAGGCGGGCAACTGGAATTAATGGGTTTGCTAGAATCGGCTGATTCCCGTTCGCGGATCGGGATTGAATACCTGGCAGAGTGGGAGCGATCGGGCGGCAAGTTGTTTGTCCCCAAAAACCTCCGCAAAAAAATAGACGCCTTGCACAAATCGTCTGGATAGAACAATCCTGAAACACAGGAGCTCAAATGAATTCGCTTGAACTCAGAAGATATCGTCTGGTAATCGTCATCCTGTTGATCGCACACACGGCGATGGCCGCCGACGGCCTTAAAACACGTATACTTAAAGGAAAAATAAACGACATATCGATGTTGCGGGTTCAAATAATGGATAAAATCGATCAGGCCGTTGAAATGCGAGATTATCTCGAACAGCAGTTGGAGGAATTAGGCGTGGAAATCCGTTCCGAACAGGTAAGCGCAAAGATCGATTCCCATCAGGCAGCGTTGCAAAATTTACGCATTCGTTACAATCTTAGCTTAATGCAAACATTTCAGGCATATATCCAGCTGCTCAACGAGCGTATCCACCACTTCCAAACCGGCAATGCACGCTTAAAATTCCTGATCGATCAAATTCATGATGATTTGGACATTATCGACATTTTAAAAGATATGCAAATCGAAAATCTCATCGATCGTGTTGATCTTGTTCTAAAGGAATTCAATCTCGAAATGCAAAAACCGATAATCAACGCAGCCCGCATCCACCTCCTTCCCACCGAATATGTGTGGGAGAATATCTGCCTGAAAAAGCATTAAAGCAAAACCAAACAACAAAAATAATTGCGAGTTTCATTTCGCTTGTTCCTGCTGTCGGCTGCAGATTGCATGGAATGGGCGCATTCCGCTGGTCTATTATATCCGTATCGGGCCAATTTCCAGTAGAAATCAGAGATCCCCATCCGGTTCAACGGGTCAAACGGAGAAACCGAATTGCGGAGCGGCATTGAAAGCAACTTGAAGATGCCTATGTTTATAAATTCTGTTTTGACACCCAAATACCGGAGGTGTTCCAATGCAAAAGCGAATATTTCAGACATCCACCTGGTTGCTGATCATTCTCGTTTTTTCTTTAGGCAATACGCTGGCAAAGGAAAATGGCGCCACTATAACCGATCAGCTGTTCAACGGCCATATGTGGCAGTTGCTGAACGATTCCCAGAAGACCGCGCATTTGACAGGCATTCAGGAAGGCATCCGATTGTGTCTGTCGCAGATAAAAGAAGATCTTATGATACCGCCGGCGCTGATGTCTTCGATGCAGGAATCCGGCATGTTTGATCGGCGACGCATGCTGTTTAGCATGCAGGGCGTGAGCGGTATTTCAAGTCGCATCGATGTCTTTTACCAGGATCCCGATAATTTGGTGATTCCGATCATTGAAGCCTACCAGCATGTTACCCTGCTGTTAAATTTTAGTGATCCCCAGGAAGTGGCGCAGGACCTTGCCCGGTTGAAGTTAAAATATAAGCCGTGAGTTTTATTAACTTATCGAAATTTATATATAAATTTTCATAAAACTTGTCAACAGCCATGATTTGCGCTATGATAAAGGCAGTGGCAAACCCGATAGGCCAAGCAGGTGCTTATATATCATGATTACATGAGGCGCGGTAAATGATAAGTCATTGGTTGATGGGTGTTGTTTTGGTCGGTACGCTCGTATGCGGCGGGTCGTGTTCGGGGCCAACAATATCAGCGGAAGAAGGAAATGTGCTAGCCGCTCTTTCCAATATTCAAGAAAGCCTGGAAAGCAATGTGAGCTACGAAGAATTCATTGAATTGCTGAAGCAGGCCAAAATGGAAATCGATCGGTTAAAAAGCAATGCTGATAACAATCCCTGCTTTTTAGGAGCTGTTGACAAGTGCTTTGCATTCTATGATACCGGCGGCAAAGCGTGGCGGCAAAAAATGGACACAACCGATGAGACCCGTAAAAATGATATGGATCTTACCCTATCGGTTCTGCAATCGCGTGCAGCACTTTCCATCCAGCTGGCGGGCAATTGCTATCAAAACTAAAACCCTGCAATCCTTATCCTGTCGTTTTTCAAATCAAACCCCCTGCAGCTCCAACTTGCAGCTGGTTATGTATCCTGCAATGATTTTATGCTATGCAGAACGATTGGGCTGATCCAATTGCTGTAAAAATTCCCTGAACCACTGCGGATTCTGCCAGATGACATATACCAGAAAAATGGCACTAAGGGGTAGAAAGAAAACAGCCAGGTCCAGCAGCAGAATCAGAGAGCAAATCAGGATCCGTTGTTTCTTATTCATGCATTCCTCCACCTGCAACCCGCTAAGA
>JASFJF010000118.1:0-9880 GCA_050122255.1 Desulfobacterales bacterium | reverse complement strand
ATAAATCAAAAGAATAAAATCGCTCATCTGGTGGCAAACCATAAAATACTCATGGATAATTTTCACCAGGGCATCACGACCGCCTTTTGCCTGGGACATGGCTGCTGTAACACCCCGTTCAACCTCTGCATGAATGGCTTCACACACCATATATAAAATATCTTCTTTGGAGGCGAAATATTCGTATAATGATCCTATAGAGAATCCGGCGGCCCGTGCGATTTGGCGCGTTGTCGTTTTGTGAAAGCCTTTATCAATAAAAAGCTGAACGGCAGCATCCGCAATCTGGCGGCGACGGCGGTTGACAAGATCAGGATCTTTGACCTGGGTGGGAATGTCCTTTGTTCTGGGAAGATCTTGCATTATAACCTTTTTAATTTATTTTATATATAGTCAAATTGACTCGGCGGCTACCATTCTGAACGAGCGCTCAATCAATAAACTAACACGTCTGTTTTTTGCTTGTCAAGGTTTTCAAAATGCTGATTGAAGCTATGATATAACAAATTGTTATAATTATTTTTCATCATATAAGTCCGGTAATGTGTTTGTCCGATTTTACGGGTTGTCGGCCGGAAGCAGAATGCTGATAGAAACACAAGATGACCGAGCGCTCGATCAACGTACACATAATCCTGAAAGTCTGAAATAGTTGTGCGGGAAAATTAAGACAGGATACGGTCTTCTAGAACAGGAAATTTTTGACGTGCTGCAGCGACCAGGTTGGGGTCAAATTCAGCAGTTACGAATTGTTCTTCTTCAGCGCCTTCGGCCAGCACCTGACCCAAGGGATCGACAATCATGCTGTGACCGGCATAAGTTTTACCCTGGTTGGCACCGGCGCAATTACATGAAATCAGAAAAGCCAGGTTTTCGTGGGCCCGGCAGCGATTAAATAGTCTCCAGGCCTCCATACGAACAAGGGGCCAGGCAGAAGCGACCAGAAAAAATGTCGCCCCTGCCCCGGTCATTCGGCGATAGAGTTCGGGGAAGCGCAGGTCATAGCAGGTGGAGATCCCGCTTTTGCCCCAGGGGGTGTCGGCGACAACGATATCCATTCCCGGTTTAAGAAGGGTGGTTTCCTCGGACTGGTATCCAAACAGATGGATTTTACGATAGCAGGCCGCAATTTCGCCGGCGGGATTTAATAGGATGCTGGTGTTGTATAGGCGACCGCCGTCGTTTTCCACCATGCTGCCCATTAAAATGTGACATTGCCGCTTGCGGGCTGCTGCTTTAAATGCCAAGACAATCGGACCATCGATGGTTTCGCTGTCACGTTTATAGCGATCAAAAGAAAAAAAGCCGCAGGGCCAGATTTCGGGCAGCAGTAGCAGGTCGCTGGTGGGAGCCTGGTCGATCAGCCCGAGGGCATGGTCCACGTTTTTTTCTTTGGGTTGATCAATCATTGCCAGCTGGATGCTTGTCACTCGCATGTGGCTTTAGTTCCTGAGCTGAAGAGATAAATTTTCCATTTGCCGCAATATATTTGATTAAAAGAAATCGCGAGACAGAAACTATCCGAATTGTTCCCTTAGTATGCGGTGCAGAATTTTGCCGGTGCCGGTGCGCGGCATATCGTTTTCTCCGATAAAGATCACCTGTTTGGGACACTTGTAACCTGCCATCTTGCCCTTGCAGGCCTGGATAACATCCTGTTCATTCAACTTGCTGGCATCAAAACCCGGTTTTCGAATGATAACCGCGCTGACTTTTTCCCCCCATTTTTCGTCGGGTAGCCCGATGACCGCACAGTCGAATACGCCATCGATGTTGCCGACCACCTCCTCCACTTCGCTGGGATAGACATTTTCCCCGCCGGTAATGATCATATTTTTTTTGCGATCCACCAGGTAATAGAAGCCATCTTCATCCTGTCGGGCCATATCTCCGGCTGAAAAAAAACCATGTTTAAACGATTCCTCGGTTTGCTCGGGCAGCTTGTAATATTCATCAAACAGCATGGGACCCCGCGAGTATAACTCACCAATTTCTCCGACAGGCACCTCATTGCCATCTATATCGAGGATTTTTAAAAAATCGGTACCGATGCATTCAAAGCCGATGGAGCCCAGCTTGGTCATCTGGTATTCGGGTTTCAGGATGGTGACCATGCCGGCCTCGGTCGACCCATACGCTTCGTAAAGTTTGACACCCGGGAAAAATTCCATGACTGCCTGCTTCATACTTTTGCGACCGGGAGCCGAAGAGCACAGCAGTTTACGGATCGAGCTGACATCACGCTGTTTAGCATCTTCGGGGGCATTGAGGATTAGGTTATAATGGGTAGGAATCAGGGAAACAAATGTAATTTTTTCGCTTTCGATAATCGAAAGGATTTGTTCGGGCCTAAAGTTTAAAGCCGGGTGGATATAAGCAGACCCGCCGACATACAGAAACGTGAATGTGAAAAAAATAGAGTTGATATGGCATAGCGGCATGACATTCAAGCATACATCATGTTCATTAAAGCCAAAGTCAACGGCATTATGCAGATAATAGGCAATATGGGATTCGTGAGAGCGAATAACGCCCTTGGGCTTGCCGGTGGTGCCGGAGGTGTAGATCAATATCCAGGTATCCCGGGGAACGACTTCGGCCTCTGGTTCGGTGTCTGTTGAAGCATTGATAAAATCTTCATAGGGACGATATCCGTCCTGCTTATCGCCGACAATGACATAATTCTGGGCGCCAATGTTTTTTAAATTGGAGCGGATGGATTCCACAACGCCGGCAAACTGATCGTGAACAACCATGGCCTTGGCATCCGAATTGTCGACAATATACTCCACTTCTGCAGACACAAGGCGAAAATTGATGGGCACAATAATGATACCAGCTTTAGCGCTTGCCATGAACAGCTCACAGATTTCGATACAATTTTCGAGCAGGACCGCGAGTTTATCACCTTTCTGCAGACCCAGGGAGGTGAGGCTGTTGGCCAGTTTGTTAATGCGGCTGTTCATTTGCGGATATGTAAATGCGCGCTTTGCGTCTTTTAAGGCAACCATTTCCGGAAATTTTTTAGCGTTAATTTTTTGGATTTGACCTAAATTCATCCAATAGCCCATACGCATACCTCCGTATTTCAACAAAAAAAGTCAGGCCCGTTGCCCGTTAGCCGGACGAATAGATTAAAGCTTTATTCTTAGCTAAACGGGTTTCATCGGCTACCGGCAAACCTGTATTTTTTATTTAAGTTACTCACCTCCGGGTCCTGAATTGAGCGATTGTCGGGGTTGCCGCAGCTACCCAACATTTTAAAACTGATTTTCTTCGAGCTGTTCTATAAATGCCTCCACATTGGTTTTGGTCTGTTCATCTGAAATCAGGCGCAGGTCATTGAGATCAGCGTTAATCGTCAGACTGGGCAATCCGGTTTGTATCTCTAAGCGTTGTGGCATCCCGTATCGACAATTGGTGTTATTCGGACAGGTTTTGGCATCGTGATAAACGACGCCGTCGACCTCATACAATTCTAGCATTTTTTTAAGGTAGGCTTCTTTTTCGTCGTCAGAACGCACGATAAAAAGTTCCGTATAAGCTCTGGCCATGCTGTTGAATGGATCATTTTCATCTAATGCCGAAAAAATCCAGCTGCTGCAGTAGGTCGAGGCCAGCACACTGGCCTTTAATCCTGAAAACAGGTCCGAGTGGGCTCGCAATCGACCCCACACCGGCATTCCGTCCCAGTAGAGTCGGAAACGTTCATCTGCGATGGCACTTACTTTCTTTTCAATCCGGTCCTTTAATTCGGCCAGCAAACCGTTGTAAACTTTTACGGCAGCCTGGGTTCCGCGGCCGACAACCGCAGGTCCCATGAGCGTGGTGCCGTCAAAAAAGGTCAGTGGAGATGGTTTGGCGGTCGCCGTCTCAAGGACGGCTCGCCATAGTTCAGAGCATTCGCGCGACAGCGCGACAGCGCGCTTTAAGCGTTCAAGGTCCAGTGATTGGCCGCAGACCTTCTCCAGCGGTTCAACGAGCTGCTGCATCTGTTTGGCGATTGAAGCCACATGCGCTTCGGTGACCTTGCCGACGTTTCGATGGGTATAGATGCCCAGCATAGGCGCATTAAATTTTTTAGCATACCAGGCGAACCAGTCCTGCACATCACGACACTGATTGGTGTTGAAGACCAGGACATCGGGTTTGGGAATCTCTTCGATACCTTTATACACCCGGCTGAGAGGCGTCACCCCTTTTAAAAAAGCGCCGATATCGGCGGTGAGATACGAACAGATGTCCGGCGAATAACCCAGTGCAGTGGCTTCCGGGATCAGTTCGGTGGACATGCGTGTGGCGCCCAGCATGGCGGCATGCGTTTCCGGAAAATAAACCAGAAACCCTAATGCCCTGAGGATTTCTGCCGGGCCCACACTGGTGCACCAGGCAATCTTGGGTTGGCCTGCCTTAGAAGCGGCATCCAGCTCATGATAATAGTCTGCCATAAACCGGCTGGCCGCAGATGCAGCTTTAAGTTTTTTTCTGGTCGGTTTTTTCTCATCTGACATGACATGTCCCCACATCATTTACTTTCCACTATCCCTGGCCGATCGCCATTGTCTCTATATTACATAGAGAGGCGAATTATCATATATAACCTAAAATAAATCCGAAAATCGAATTTCGAAACTCGAAACAAATTCAAATATCAAATGTCCAAAAATCAAAAAAATAGCTGTTTTAGGAATTGGAATTTATGATTTTGCTATTGTTTCGAATTTCGGGTTTCGTGCTTCGAATTTCTTGGTAGATCTCTATCGTTTCGCTTTAACTGTTTTGGACTCCCAGTATCAATTTAATGCTTCGAGTGCATACAGAGCTGCCCCAATAGCTCCGGTGAGCTGCGGGTATTCCGGCACGAGAATTTTGCGGCCGATCATTTCTTCGGTCATTTTGACCATATAGGCGTTGTGGGCCACCACACCACCGGTCATGACAACTTTTTCCGTAAGGGCGTCCATCTCCAGGACACGCTTTATCATCGAATAGTAAACACCTTTAACGATGTCCGACAGCTTTTTGCCCCGACGGATATTTTCCAGAACTTCGGTGGCCGAAAACACCGTGCAAAAGCTTCCCAGCTTGACCATATTATCCGATTGACTGGCGAGACCGTCCATCTCTTCCAGGGCGACATCCAGGCGCATCGCCATTTCTTCCAGAAAAGCACCGGTGCCGGCGGCGCATTTGCGATTCATTTTAAACCCGGTGCGTTTGCCGGATGCATCGAGCTTGATGACTTTGTTGTCCTGGCCGCCGACATCTATAATGGTGCTGGCAAACGGAAAATACAAAAAACAGCCCTTGGCGTGGCAGCCAATTTCTGTTTTGGTATCCCGGGCAAACGAAACATTTTTGCGGCCGTATCCGGTTGAAATCGTACTTTTGATATCACTTTTCTGGGTACCAGCCATTTTTTGCGCCCTTGCCAAGCAGGCATCGGCAGTGGCCGCAAAATCGGTGCCGGATTTTTGAACGGCATGGCCAATCAGGTTTTTGTGGTTGTCAAGGATGGCGACTTTGGTGCGAGATGCCCCCACGTCGACACCCGCATAACATGATTTTAACTTCATAAATTATAGTTTCAAAAAATAACCTTAGCACAATGAATAAAGGAATGCCGGTGGCTTTTTTTATTTTGACTCTAATCCCTTTACCAGCGCGCTGAGGGTGTGGTTATAGGGCGTTGAGGTTGCCGTGCGGCTGCCGTATTCAACAAATTTGCCATTGATAAAATCAATTTCCGTTCGTCGACCGGCTTCGATATCCATTAACATAGACGGTTTATGGTCTCCGGCATTGCGCATATACGCCATGGCATGGGGGTAAAAATCCCACCCCAGATCGATTTCATTGGCACGGGCGACCTGGATGCATTCTTTTACCAGAGCATCGACAATCTGGTAGACGATGGGATCGTTCATGGCGCGCGACATGGTCAGACCTGTTACGGCACAAACCGGATTCATGCAGGCATTCATAACGCTCTTGCGCCAGACCATGGAAATGATATTGTCAGTGTGCTCGGTTTCCAGTCCGCATTTGCTGAGCACATTGGCAACGGCAATTGCGGCATCGCGGGATTGAGGGTCCAGTTCCTGAATGTAATGAGGCGGGTGGTGAAAGGGTACTTTGACATGCGCCGGCCCTGCCAGACCGCAACCGTAATTAACGACGGCGCGCATCACATCGGTCTTTCCCAGTGTCTTCGCCAGCTCCAATTCGGTATCGATACCGTTTTGCCAGCTAACGATGGCCTGGCCCTCTTTGTGAAAACCTTCAATGGCCGATGCAATCAAGGGCAGAGCATTGGCTTTGACGGTGATAAAGATCACATCCGGGTCGTGGTCAGCCAATTCGTCAACGGTTGTGCAGGTTTGGCTGACCTTGTGCTGCATATTTTCGGCACCTTCAAGAACAATGCCTGGGTCCAATGCCGGCGCCAGCAGGTCGGGGATGACATCGCAAAGGCTGACCTCATAACCGCCATTGGCCAGAAAGCAGGCAACAATGCATCCCACCGGGCCGGCTCCGACCACCGCAAACGATTGGGGACTAAATTTGGAAGCGTTACTCATATCACATCTCTCCATTTTCAAAATACGAAACAATGATAAAGATACCAAATACGAATGTCCAAAACTGTGTTTCGAATTTATATTTTCAAAACCTGTATTTATGCTCAGCGGCTACCTTTGCTGTCTGGGGCGCTCATCTATGACGCGTACGGCTTTACCCTCGCTGCGCGCTATGGCTTTCGCATCTACCATTTCCACATTGACGCTGATACCCATGTTGCCTTTGATGTGGCCTGCAATTTTGCCTTCGATTTCATGTCTGCGATCTTGGCCGGTTTCGTAAATTTCTTTTTTACCTTCCACGCGAACGCTGAGATGGTCCAAATAGCCTTTTTTGCTCACCACCAGCTGATATTGCGGCTCGACTTCTTCGATTTGCAGCAAAAGCGCCTCAATTTGAGATGGAAAAACGTTTACGCCACTAATAATGAGCATGTCGTCTGAGCGACCGTAGATTTTGTCCATTCGAATAAAGGTTCGGCCCTCGTGACCGGGCTCACGCCACAATCGTGTAATATCTTTGGTACGGTAGCGAATCATGGGCATGGCCCGGCGTTGCAAAGAAGTAAAAATAAGCTCACCTTTTTCTCCTTCCGGCAGGGGCTCAAGGGTCTGCGGGTCGACGACCTCAGCCAGGAAATGATCTTCATTGATATACAGACCGTTTTGATCCGCAGCGTCATATGCCACACCAGGCCCGCAAAGCTCGGTGAGTCCGAAAGCTTCCTGGGCTTTAATGCCCATGCGTTCTTCGATTTCCTGTCGCATGCCTTCTGTCCAGGGCTCGGCGCCGAACACCCCGACGCGCAAGGGAAGCTTGCGAATATCGACCTTCATTTCTTCGGCGCGCTCGGCAATCGTCAGAGCATAAGAGGGGGTTGCAAACAGAACGTCCGATTTAAAATCCTGCATGATGGTAATTTGGCGTTCGGTCATTCCAGCACCGGTGGGCACGACTGTGCACCCTAAAGCGGTTGCTCCCTGATGGAAACCAAGGCCACCGGTAAAAAGACCGTGACCGTAGGCATTTTGAACCATGTCTTCCTTGCGGATACCAGCTGCATAAAGATTGCGGCACATGCATTCGATCCACTGGTTTAAATCTTCCTGGGTGTAGGGTCCGGTAATGGGTTTGCCGGTAGTGCCTGAAGACGCATGGATTCTGACCACTTCTTCCAGGGGCACGGCGCACAGTCCAAAGGGATAATTATCCCTCAAGTCTGTTTTGACGGTAAACGGAAGTTTGGCCACATCTTCAAGGCTTTTGATGTCGTCGGCAGAGATCCCCATTTCATTGAATTTATTTTTATAGAACGGCACCTTCACCGATACCCAGGCAACGGTCTCTTTCAGTTTTTCCAACTGAAATTTTTCAAGCTCCACCACCGGCATGCATTCAAACTTATCGTTCCAAGGCATGATATTCCTCCTTTTGGGGTGACACAATTGTTTTGAGGGCCATCAAATGAAATTTTACTTGAAAAACGGACGGGTCGGCGTGGTATTATTGCCACGCGTTGCCTGTCTTAGCGTCAAGCCGGGGCCTGACGTATTATCGACGTAAACTTAACCGGCCTTGGCGGCGGCTTCATAGCCGAGATCAAAGGCCTTGATGTTGGTGTCGATAAAAGCCTTTTTGGTGGATGTCCGAATCGCTTCTTTAACATTATCGGCCGATACTGGCATCAATCCGGTTTGAATCAATGAGCCCAGCAAAACCATATTCAAAGACATAAAATTGCCGGCCTCTTTTGCCAGGGCCAGGGCGTCAAAAGCCACCAACCGGGCTGTTTTCTGGCGTATTAATTCCTGAAGTTTTTTTAATTCCGGATACGTGCCCTGGCCGATGGACACGGTGAACGGCGGCAATGGTGCCGTGTTGGTGATCACGACCGTATCGGCATTGCATTTGTTTAAAGCTCGCAGTGTTTCTGAAGGCTCAAAACCGAGCAGCACGTTCGCTTCCCCATCTGAGATAATGGTGCTTTCCGCATCGCCAAAAACCACAGCAGATTCGACGACACCGCCTCTTTGAGCCATGCCGTGAATTTCACTCATGCGTACGGGGATATCAGCCAGCAGCGCTGCCTCTCCGAGTACTTTCGATGCCAGCAGGTTTCCCTGGCCGCCAACAGCTACTATAATCAGTCTTGTTGTTTCCATAAGTTCGTTCCTATTAGTTTATCCATTACGCCAATACGCCAGTTGTCATGATGACTGCAGTTATCATGACGCTTTTTCCTTTTCCTTCGACCGTACCGGTACTATTGCTTTTTCGGGGCATATCTGGGCACAAACGGCACAGCCTGAACACAGATCTGCGTTGATGTGCACGCGTTGACCTTCGATATAGAACGCCGGACAGGCCAGTTCGTTGACACACTCGCGGTGATCTTTGCATTTTTCATTAATGTAAAAGGATTTACCTTTGGCCTTTTTAAGGCTTTGGGCATAAAGGGTGCAGGCTTCTTTGGAAATAATGACCGATACGCCCTCGTAATCAATGGCCTCTTTAATCGCCGCGATACTCTTATTGACGCGGTAGGGTTTGACGACTTCCACATGGGGGACACCGATGGCGCGAACGACATCTTCAATCGATACGCGGCCATAGCCTGTCAGATTGAAGTCTTTCATATTAACGCCCGGATGGGGCTGGTGACCGGTCATCGCGGTGGTGCTGTTATCCAAAACAACCAACGTAAAGTTGTGGTTGTTAAAGACGGCGTTGATCAGGCCGGGGATGCCCGAGTGGAAAAAGGTAGAATCGCCGATAAATGAAATGACCTTTTTATCCGTTGAAGCTGAAAAGCCGCAACCTGTGCCAACTGATGATCCCATACACAACAGAAAATCTGCAGTTGAAAGCGGCGGCAGCACACCGAGTGTATAACACCCTATATCCGTTGGATAAATGGTGCCGAGGCCTTCAGCCGCTTTTTTAACCGCATAGTAAGTGGCCCGATGGGAGCACCCGGCGCACAGAGTAGGCGGCCGCATCGGCACTTCCGGGACGTCGGAAAGATCCGGCTTAGCCGTGGATGTATGGGGTATTTCAAAAAATTTGGCGATTTTTTCTCTGACCTGGGCGGGATCGTACTCATAAAGACGTGTAAACAGCTCTTTGCCTTTTCCACGGATCGACAGGGTCAAGCCTGCTTCCTGGGCAAAGGCCTTGATCTGCTCCTCCATATAAGGTTCGCCTTCCTCAATGACCAGCACTTTTTCGCAGCCCTTTAAAAAGGATTTAATTATTTTTTTAGGCATGGGGTAAGAAAATCCCACCCGCAGCAACTGCA